>NZ_KK211189.1:132500-432500 GCF_000620845.1 Exiguobacterium marinum DSM 16307 | reverse complement strand
GAATCCCTCCTATATATAGAAAAAAGGTCGAACGGAAAAACACCGCTCGACCTCTCGTCTTACTCATTCACATTCGACGATTCGTCAGGTTCAGGTGCTTCATCCTCAAACCCATTCTCCAAATCGACTGCTAATTCCTCTTCTAATTCATCTTTTTTCAGTTTAGCGATAGTCGCTAAACGATCGCCTTCTTCAATGTTCATCACTTTTACACCACGTGTGCTTCGACCCATCTGAGAAATCGTTTGCGAATCGATACGAATCGCGACCCCATGTTCTGTCATCAACATAATGTCATCATCTTCATCTACGACACGCATACCAACGACTGTCCCACGGTCTGTCTTGATTCCAATGATTCCGGAACCACCACGACCTTGTGTGCGGAATTGCTCCATGGCCGTACGTTTTCCGTATCCTTTTTCCGTGATGATCAAGACATCTTGTGTTGTTCGAACGATTTCCATTGAAACAACCAAATCGTCTTCTTTCTTCAAACGAATCGCGCGTACTCCTCGTGCCGTACGTCCCATCGAGCGAACTTCTCCTTCAAGTGGGAAGCGAATCGACATTCCTTGGCGTGTGACAATCAACATCTCATCATCACTCTTCGCAAGACGGACCGTGACGAGTTCGTCTGTCTCATTCAAGCTAATAGCGCGGAGACCGTTTTTGTTGATTCGAGCGTATGCCGAGAGTGGGGAACGTTTGACCAAGCCCTCTTTTGTGATAAACACAAGAGACAACTGCTCATCTGCCACTTCTTCTGATTCATCCTCTGCCTCTTCTACTACCGTTTGGTTAGCCAAGTAACTGTTGAAATCGACCGGAATCATTGTTTCGACTTTTTCACCCTTGTCGATTTGAAGCAAGTTAATGATTGGCATTCCTTTCGCGGTACGGCTCATCTCAGGAATTTCGTATCCTTTGAGACGGAAGACGCGTCCAAAGTTCGTAAAGAACAGGATGGTATCGTGTGTCGATGCTGAAAGCAAGCGAAGGACGAAATCTTCATCGTTCGTTCCCATTCCTTGTTTTCCACGTCCTCCGCGGCGCTGTGTCCGATAAGAATCCGATGGAATCGATTTGATATAGCCTTCACTCGTGAGCGTGATCATCATGTCACGAACCGGAATCAAATCCTCATCCTCAAGCTCGACGATATCTGTACGAATCACCGTACGACGTGCATCGCCATATCGTTCTTTGATTTCAAGCAGTTCGTTGCGGATAATATCGAGGAGCAACTCCTCATCTCCAAGAATCGCACGAAGTTCTTCAATCAACGCTTTCACTTCACGATATTCGCCTTCAATCTTCTCACGTTCCAATCCAGTCAAGCGTTGGAGGCGCATATCTAAGATTGCTTGCGTCTGTTCAGTCGAAAGTCCAAAACGGGCAATCAACTTTTCACGAGCCTCGTCACCTGTACGCGTACTACGGATGATGGCGATAACTTCATCCAAGTGATCCAAGGCAACACGAAGACCCTCTAAAATGTGAGCACGTGCTTCCGCTTTGTCCAAATCGAATTGCGTACGACGACGTACGACCTCTTTTTGGTGTTCGATGTAGTAATAAATCGCTTGTTTGATGTTCAACGTTTTTGGACGACCGCCTACAAGGGCGAGCATGTTGACCCCGAACGTCGTTTGCATCGGTGTTTGTTTGTATAAATTGTTTAAGATGACACTCGCATTCGCGTCGCGGCGAACCTCAATGACGATTCGCATCCCGTTCCGGTCCGATTCATCTCGTAAGTCTGTGATGCCCTCAATCTTTTTATCGCGGACCAAGTCGGCAATCTTTTCAACGAGACGTGCTTTGTTGACTTGGTAAGGAATCTCGTGCACGAGAATGCGCTCACGGCCATTTTTCAACGTCTCGATTTCGGCTTTCGCACGCATCGTAATCGACCCACGTCCGGTTTCATACGCACGACGAATTCCGCTACGTCCCAAAATCTCTCCCGCTGTCGGGAAGTCAGGACCTGGGATGTGTTGCATCAATTCAGCAATCGTAATGTCTGGATTGTGAGAAAGGGCCAAGACGCCATCGATGACTTCGTTCAAGTTATGTGGTGGAACGTTTGTCGCCATCCCAACGGCAATCCCGCTCGTTCCGTTCACAAGGAAGTTTGGGAATCGAGCCGGGAGTACGACCGGTTCTTTTTCTTCCCCATCGAAGTTCGGTTGATAATCGATTGTGTTTTTTCCGATGTCTCGTACGAGTTCCATCGCAATTTTAGACATCCGTGCCTCGGTATAACGCATCGCAGCGGCTGAATCACCATCGACTGAACCAAAGTTCCCGTGACCGTCGACTAATTCATAACGATAACTGAAATCTTGAGCCATACGGACCATTGTCTCGTAAACGGCTGAATCACCGTGAGGGTGGTACTTACCGATTACATCCCCGACGACGCGCGCCGACTTTTTATGTGGCTTGTCCGCACGAATCCCAAGCTCGTTCATCGCATATAAAATACGACGGTGAACCGGCTTCAATCCATCTCGCACGTCCGGAAGGGCACGTGATACGATGACACTCATCGCATAGTCCATGAATGACGTCCGCATCTCTTGGCTAATATTTATATCCTTGATATTTTCTTGTTCTGCCATTCGTTATTGCCTACCCTTCTTATTAAATATCGAGGTTCTTCACGTAATGGGCGTGAGATTGAATAAAGTCACGGCGTGGCTCGACGTTGTCCCCCATGAGTGTTTCGAAGATTTCATCCGCTTCAATCGCATCTTGAAGGTCGACACGGAGCATCGAACGCGTTTCTGGGTTCATTGTCGTATTCCATAACTGCTCAGGGTCCATTTCTCCAAGACCCTTGTAACGTTGAACGCTATAACGTGCATTTTCAGGAAGTTGTGCAATCGCAGCTTGCAACTCACGCTCGTTTTGAACGTAGGTTGTTTCTTTACCATGCTTCACACCATAGAGCGGTGGTTGTGCGATATAAACATATCCACTTTCAACGAGTGGACGCATATAACGATAGAAGAACGTCAACAATAGCGTCCGAATGTGTGCACCATCGACATCGGCATCGGTCATGATAATCAATTTGTGATAGCGCGCTTTCGATAAATCGAACTCGTCCGCAATCCCTGTTCCAAGAGCCGTGATGATCGTCCGGACTTCTTGGTTGGCCAAAATCTTATCAAGACGTGCTTTCTCGACGTTGATGATTTTACCTCTAATCGGCAAAATCGCTTGGAAATGACGGTCACGTCCAGACTTCGCTGAACCACCCGCCGAGTCACCCTCGACGATGTACAATTCAGACTTCGATGCGTCTTTTGAAGAACAGTCGGCCAATTTCCCTGGCAATGAACTGACTTCGAGTATTCCTTTACGACGCGTCATCTCTCGTGCCCGCTTCGCTGCAAGGCGTGCGCGTGCCGCCATCAAACCTTTATCGACAATGAGACGACCGACCGATGGGTTCTCGAGCAGGAATTGTTCGAACGTATCGCTGAACAACGTGTCCGTTGCCGTCCGTGCATCGGCATTCCCGAGTTTAGTTTTCGTTTGCCCTTCAAATTGAGGAGAAGGGTGTTTGACCGAGACAATCGCCGTCAATCCTTCACGGACATCGTCTCCGGAAAGACTACCATCGGCTTCTTTCATCAATCCGAACCGTTTCGCATAATCGTTGATGGAACGTGTGAGGGCTGTTTTAAATCCAGTCTCGTGTGTTCCCCCCTCATGCGTCGGAATATTGTTCGTGAACGAATAGATGTTACTAGCAAAACCTTCGTTGTACTGAAGTGCAATTTCCACTTCGATTCCATCTTTTGTACCGTGTACATACACAGGTTCTTCATGAATCGAAGCTTTCGAACGGTTCAAGTGCTCAACGTAAGATTTGATTCCACCCTCATAGTGATAATTACGCTCGATCGTCTCATCACTACGATCATCTTTTGCAACGATTCGTAGTCCCTTATTCAAAAAGGCAAGCTCACGTAGACGTGTCGCCAACAGATCAAAGTCATACTCGAGAGTTTCTTGGAAGATGTCCCCGTCTGGGAAGAAGCGGACAGTCGTCCCTGTCGTATCTGTCGTCCCGACGATCTCGAGTTCACCCTGTGGAACACCTCGCTTAAACGCTTGGTAATACACATTTCCATCGCGACGAACGAACACTTCAAGCTTTGTCGATAAGGCGTTAACAACCGACGCCCCGACACCGTGAAGACCTCCAGATACTTTATATCCGCCACCGCCGAACTTACCACCCGCATGCAACACTGTGAATATAACTTCAACGGCAGGTCTACCTGTTTTCTTTTGAACGTCGACTGGAATTCCGCGCCCATTATCTTCGACAACAATCGAGTTTCCTGGCTCAATCGTCACTGTGATTGTGTCACAGTAACCTGCAAGCGCCTCATCGATGGAGTTATCGACAATTTCCCATACTAAATGGTGGAGACCGCGAGAGCTTGTGGAACCGATATACATCCCTGGACGTTTACGAACAGCTTCTAAGCCTTCAAGGACTTGAATCTGATCGGCGCCGTACGCTTGCAATTCTTTTTCATTTTCATTACTCATCGGTTATTTTCACCTACTATACATGTTTTGGTGTTCCTTTTTGACACGATCACATTGACTCTATTTCAACTTCACCTTGTTTCACGTGAAACACTTTGGCTTGTTGAATCGTTTCATGTGCAATCCCATCAATGTTTGTTGTTGTCAAAATTGTTTGTACTTTCCGTCCCATCGTATCAAGGAGATGGGTTTGGCGATGATCGTCAAGCTCAGATAACACATCGTCTAATAACAACAGAGGATACTCGCCTACTTCTTCATGAATCAACTCAATTTCAGCTAGCTTCAATGACAAGGCCGCCGTTCGTTGCTGACCTTGTGAACCGAACGTTTGAACATTTCGATTGTTGACGTACAATTCAAAATCGTCGCGATGTGGACCAAACAAGGTCACACCTCTTCGTCGTTCGTTCTCTCTTATTTTATCAAACTTTTGACGATACGTTTCAAACATCTGTTCTTTTGAGAAGCGTTCTTTTTGGAACGTATCCGAAACGTATTGAATTGTCAGTGTTTCCAGTTCTCTCGTAATCCCAGAATGAATCGGATTAGCCCATTTTTCGAGCTGGTCGATGAAATGATAGCGTCTCATCACGATTTTCACAGCGAGTTCAATCAATTGATCCGTTAACACCTCGAGTAACGTCTCATCGCCACCTTTTGCAGATAACTGCTTCAACAAGGCGTTTCGCTGTTTCAGCGTCTTCAAGTATTGATTGAGTTCATGTAAGTACACCGGACTGACCTGACCGATTTCCATATCTAAAAATCGCCGTCTCCCTTGTGGACTGCCTTTCACGATGGCTAAGTCTTCAGGCGCGAACAAGACGACGTTAAATGCGCCGACATAGTCACTGAGACGACGTTGTTCTAAATGATTGAGCTTTGCTTTCTTTCCTTTAGGAGAAAATGAGAGACTTTGTACTGCTTCACCAGTACGTTTATGAATCCGTCCTTCGATACTCGCAGCGTCAGCTTCCCATCCGATTAATTCACGGTCTTGTGTCGTCCGATGCGATTTCGCCAGCGCAAGTACGTAAATCGATTCGAGAAGATTCGTTTTCCCTTGGGCATTCTCACCAATTAGAACATTTGTCTGTTCTGAAAAATCTAGCTCGAGGGTTTCGTAGTTGCGATAGTTTTGCAATCGGATCGACTTTAAGTACACGTCAATTTCCCTCGATTTGATATTCCCCGAAGCCTTCGACTTCGATTGTATCTCCATCTCTTAATTTACGGCCACGGCGTTGATCTTGCTCACCGTTTACTTTAATCATGACATCCTCTAAAAAGAACTTCGCTTGTCCCCCACTCGAGATGATGTCTGCTAATTTTAAAAATTGTCCGAGTGTCACATACTCGGTTGTAATCGACACTTTTTCCATGTCGTCACTCCCTTTCCCATATGCTGATCTGAAAAAATCGCCATACATATTAGTTTATCGAAAATCGTCGAATAAGGCAAAAAGAGGGATGATAAGGTAAGACACCTCATCATCCCTATCCGCAGCTTACGATGTACGGACTGGCAAAATCAGTTGAAGAACGCTATCTTGTTCAACCGGTCGTAAAATGAACGGTCGCATCGAACCAGTGAACTGGATTTCGATTTCAGATGCATCGAGTGCCCGAAGTGCGTCCATCACGAATTTTGAGTTAAAGGAAATTTTTAGTTCTTCCCCTTCAAGCGATAAAATACTGACACGTTCAGACACTTTCCCGACTTCTGGTGAGTGTGAAGACACTTCAACTGCCGTTGTATCTTCCGCTACAAATTTAATGACGTTGTTGCGGTCTGCACGTGCCAAGAGTGAAGCACGATCAATGGCTTGTAAGAATTCTTTCGCGTTCATGCGTACCGCAGTACGATATTCTTCTGGAATGAGACGTGACGTATCAGGATACGCACCGTCTAACAAGCGAGAGAAGAATGAGATGTTCTTCATTCGGAACAAAATCTGTTGATCTGTGAGGACGATCTCAATCGGTAATTCTTCGCGGTCGAGTAACTTTGCCAATTCGTTAAGTGAACGACCTGGAACGACGACATTTTGGAACGTTAAATCATTATCCGTCTCAAAGCGGGCACGACGAAGTGCCAATCGGTGACTGTCCGTTGCGACACATGTAAGGAATCCTTTCTCAGCTGAGAAGTTGACTCCAGTTAATACTGGGCGTGTCTCTTGTGATGAAACAGCAAAACTCGTTTGACGAATGATCGTCTTCAAAAGATCGGCCGGTAAGTAGAACCGACGGTCACTTGCAAGTTCCGGTAGACGAGGGTATTCGTCCGGGTCGAGTCCATTCAAGTGAAACTCCGCCTGTCCAGACTCAATTCGAGTCATGAAGTTCGGAGATACTTCGAGGGTGACTTCATTTGTCGGTAACTTCTTCACGATTTCTCCTAAGAAGCGGGCGTTTAAAACGACACTTCCGGCACGTTGAATTTGAATGAGTTCAATTCCACCCTCTTCGATTGGAATCAAGCGTTCAATCGAAATTTCGGTGTCACTTCCTGTCAGTGTCAAACCGTCCGCATGTGCTTCAAGTTTTAATCCTGTCAAAATTGGAATTGTTGTACGTGAAGCCACAGCTTTTGATACATCTTGTACTGCTTGCATAAATACATCTCGTTGAATCGTTAAATGCATGTGGATAATTCCTCCTAAGGTGAAATGAGTCAATTTCCTAATGATAATAATAGTATTAATTAAGTCATAATAGTAGTAAGGGCTGTGGATACTGGGGATAAGTCCCTTTAAGCCTACGTATAAAGCCATTCCGCTTGTGAATAACTTGTGGATAACTAAGGTGGTTTATCCACAGGATATCCACAGAGAATTCTTCATTAGTTAGACAGTGCCTTTTTCAACGTTTGAATCGTCTCTTGCATTTCCACATCGTTTTTCAGGAGTGTACTAATCTTTTCATGGGCATGAATCACAGTCGTATGATCGCGTCCTCCGAACTCCTCCCCGATTTTAGGCAATGAACTCTCCGTCATCTCTCGAGACAAATACATCGCAATCTGGCGTGGAAATGCCAGTGTTTTAGTACGCTTTTTCGAATTTAATTCTTCTACTTGAATGTTGAAGTGTTGACTGACAATTTCTTGAATGTCACGAATGACTATCTTCTTCGCTTCCTGAACGGGCATGATATTATGAAGCGCTTCAGCTGCAACGTCCGGGTCAATTGGTCGTCCGACTAGTTTTGCGTAAGCGACGACACGTGTCAATGCCCCTTCTAGCTCACGAATGTTCGTATCGATTTGATTAGCGATATAAAGCATGACTTCATTAGAGATATCAAGACCTTCAGCAGTCGCTTTTTTACGAAGAATCGCAATACGTGTCTCGAGGTCTGGCGGCGTGATATCCGTAATCAGCCCCCATTCGAAACGCGAGCGCAGCCGATCTTCTAATGTTGGAATTTCTTTCGGTGGTCGATCACTTGAAATCACAATTTGTTTTTGATCGTTGTGTAACGCGTTGAAAGTGTGGAAAAACTCTTCCTGAGTCTGCTCTTTCCCTGCTAAGAACTGAATATCATCAATGAGCAGCACATCGATATTCCGATAGCGATTACGGAACTCACCGGTTTTGTTGTCCCGGATCGAGTTGATAAATTCGTTCGTAAATTTTTCAGAGGAAACATAGGCAATTCGAGCTCCCGGTTTTTGAGCTTTTACGTAATGACCGATTGCATGCATCAAATGCGTCTTCCCAAGTCCGACGCCTCCATAAATGAATAGTGGATTATACGCGCGTGCAGGTGCTTCGGCGACAGCGAGAGATGCTGCATGGGCAAATCGGTTCCCTGAGCCGATGACAAATGTCTCGAAAATGTATTTGTCATTCAGTTGTCCAAGATCCCCTTCCTCTTTTGAAGGTAATGGTAAGGGTTGTTCTTTTGTTTCTGTCACAGCAATTGATTCGTGAGATCCATCAGCTGGAGCATACTTGTGTGCTTGAGATTCTTCAATAAAATGAATTTCAAGTTTGTTATTTGTGATCTCTTCGACTGTATCTTGTAAAAGAGATAGATACTGCCGCTCTAACCATGTAACGATAAAACTAGCAGGTGCCGACACGACGAGTGTCGTTCCCATCAAGGATATTCCTTCGGTTGATTTTAACCACATATCAAAACTAGCTTTTGGCGTTCGTTCTTCTTCTTCGATTACCGATAAGACATTTCTCCAAATCTCGCGAGCATTCTTCAATAAAAGACCTCCTTTACTCACATGTTAGGTAAAACTTATTCACACGATATACACATACACTATTTTATAGTAGAAACTAGGGTTATCCCCAGAGAACAAAAACTGTGGATAAAGTTATCCACATGGTGTTCATTATGGGGATAACACTTATCCACAGTCTGTGTATATCTTGGAATCACGAATTGTTCATCCACAAGTTTGTGCACATTCAGTTTAGCAAAATAAAATAGACGTGGCAATGCTTTTTGGTATTTATCCACAGATTAAGAAAAGTATCCACACCCACTTATCCACATGCTGTGTAGTTTGTGGATAACATGTGGATATGTTGTGGATAACGACGTATTCGTGTATGAAAGAATAAAAAAGTTATACACAAAAGAGGAAGAAGGGAACTGTAGAAATGTTTTTGTAAAAGAAGAAAATGAAAAAATGAAGAATTTAATTATGAAAAAAGAGGAGTTATTCACATATAAATGTGGATAACTTCGAGTGATTGTGGATAAAATGGCTCAACATCAATATGTATAAAGACCGTTTATAAAATGTGTAAAGGTTGTGTATGAATTTTTCCTCTACTAGCATATGAACTAGATCAATTTCACCTTCAAGTAGAGATTCCAGAACGCTTCATTCGTTGAATTCGAAAACTGCTCGAAAATACATTGACAATTGGTGAAACGATTTATATAATCTTAAAGACTGCCTTAAATGAAACTATAACTTGCTAATAGAGCGTTAATCTTGAGGAGGTGCTGTAACCATGAAACCAACTTTCAATCCTAACAACCGTAAGCGTAAGAAAGTCCACGGATTCCGTGCACGCATGGCGACTAAAAACGGTCGTAACATTCTTGCTGCTCGTCGTCGTAAAGGCCGCAAAGCCTTGACTGTATAATTTCGAATAAAAATTGCCCGGGGATCCTGTCCTCGGGCAATTTTTTAGTTCGTCACAGAAACGTAGCATTTCATCGATTCTCCCTCGTTCAAATGATGCGGATATGATATGATGTTAGTTGACGATTTTTGAAGCGAAGGATGGAGTGAGAATTTTGAAAAAAGAATACCGCCTGCAAAAGAATGAAGAGTTCCAAGCGGTGTTTCGCGAAGGACGCTCCGTGGCCAATCGTCAGTTTGTCGTCTACACGCTCAAAGCGGATCAAGCGCATTTCAGAGTGGGCCTTTCCGTCAGTAAAAAGCTTGGCAATTCTGTGGAACGGAACCGTATGAAACGATTGATGCGTGAGTCGCTTCGATTGCTCGAACCAAACGTTGCACCAAATGATTATGTCATCATCGCCCGGAAGCCTGCGACTGCATTAACGCAGTCGGAAGTGACCGAGAGTTTGAAACACGTATTCAAACGGTCGAAAGTTTGGCAAAAGCAAGGCCGGTGACCATGACAATCTGAATTTGTTCTCTCATATAATCAGAGTCTTATAAGATTGCCCGATCGACGTGTGCGTTAAAAAAGAATTGATAATGAAAGTGTAGGAGGAACTATGAGCAAAAAGCTAAAATTAGGATTACTCGCTGCCATGACTGCGGTCATCATGCTGATGGCAGGCTGTGTGGATCCGTCTACCATCCAAGCCGAACCAGTTACGGCTGACACAGAAGGTTTTTGGTCGAAGTACTTTGTATGGCCGCTCGCATGGCTTTTGAAGGAAGTTGCTTACTTAGTAGGTGGCCCTTGGCAATACGGGATTTCAATCATCATTGCGACAATCATCGTTCGTTTGTTGATTCTCCCACTCATGATCAAGCAGACGAAGAGTATGGGGGCAATGCAAGTGTTGCAACCAGAAATGCTGAAGCTTCGTGAAAAGTACAGCTCGAAAGACCAAGAAACACAACGTAAACTCCAAGAAGAGATGATGAAACTTTATCAAGAGTATCAAATCAACCCGCTCGCAGGGTGTTTGCCAATCTTGATTCAAATGCCAATTCTCTTCGCGTTCTATGATGCGATTCGTCGTACACCTGAGATTTTTGAGGCGAACTTCTTATGGTTTGACCTCGGTGCTCCGGATCCGACATTTGTTTTGCCAATTTTAGCGGCAATCTTGACGTTTGCACAACAAAAAATCTCAATGGCGGGTCAAGAACAGAACCCACAATTGAAGATGATGCTCTATATCTTCCCGGTCATGATCTTTATCATGTCAATCAACCTTCCAGCTGCCCTCTCATTGTACTGGGTAGTCGGATATATCATCTCAATCATCGTCACGATGGCAATCATGCTCCCGATGCGTGAGAAGATGAAGGTAGCAGCAGAAGCGAAAATCGCTGCGAAAGAAGCAGAGCGTGCAGCTCTTGCTGAAGAAGAAAAGAAAAACAAAAAGAAAAAGCGTAAATAATCATTAAGCTGGGTGTCTCATGACACTCAGCTTTTTTTTGTGGGGTTGCGTGTCGATGAGACGGGAATACAGAAAGAAAGGAATAAAAAAAGGAGGTGTAGAAAAATGGAAGCATTCATTCACCGCTTGGAGCGATCGACATTATGGCAAGCTGTCATTTATTTTGTGCTCGGTGTTCTTATTCTGCTGTACCCTCGATTTTTCTTTGATGTTATGGTGTATGTGATTGCTGGATATTTGGCCATTATGGGTATATGGATGGTTTTTCAAGGCATCCGCAGACGACAGGAAGGTTTACCACCATCTTTCTTTATGGGGGTAATTTATTTGATATTGGGGGCGATTGTCTTCTTCTTTGCAGAGACGTTAGCGAGCCTTCTTCCGATTTTAATCGGAGCACTGTTTTTATTTGGTGGAATCATTCGCCTGATTCAAGCGCTTGGATACCGTCAATCAATGGCAGGACGATGGCTCTGGTTTTTGATTGGAAGTATATTGTGGATTGGTGTTGGGATTCTCATGTTGACGAATCCATTCAGCAGTCTGCTCGTCCTGTTCCAACTGTTCGGTGGGATTCTCATCGCTATTGCTGTGCTAGAACTCGTTCTCTATTTCACGATTCGCTCGACGAAACGGCAAACACGTTACTAAAGAACAAGCCGCCCTATACACGGGGGCGGCTTGTTTCTCGTTGAATCAACTGTTCCATGAACGGTCCGAATACGTCGTAACCGGGTAATGTCGCGAAGAACGGTTGCTCCTCTTTGAGTCGCTCGATATACATGCGGGCGGCCTTTTCGTGCGAAGCGGGGGTCAATTGGTCATAAAACGAATGTAAATCGATTGTTTGTCGTTGTGCCACATCTTTTAAGCCGAGCGATGCCCGTTCAGGTGTGTGGTGGGCGGCTAACACATATGCGAAATGAACCATCCCTTGCCGAAGCATCTCGGTCGCCCAGATGCCGTTACCTCGATTGCGAGATTTCGTATATTGGAAAAAGAACCAAATCGTATCGAACGCATGCTCACCCGTCGACACATCATCTAACTGCAAAGAACTTTCAAGCGCGCAGAGAAGGTGAGCCGGATCATAGAGCACATGAATCGAGTCTTGATGATTCAACGAATCTTTCGTGACGGTGAACAGGTCGACGTGAAGAAAATCATCGTATACGACAATGAGTTGTGGGGCGACGATGTGAATCTCATCTTTCAACAAGATTGGGCGATACGCAAGGAGGTGCTCGAGACGTCTTGACAGGAAGGATATCTCTTGGTCAGGCTGAACCATTACATAGAGGTCCACATCGGAATGTTCATCTTCTTCTCCTCGACCGAACGAACCTTTCATAAAGACGGCTTGAACCGCTTCGTCCTGCTTAAGTCGTTCGGTGATAACTTGAATCGCTGTCTGTTGTTTCACATTCATACCCTCTCTTCTATGTAAATATATTCCTTTATTGTACGAAAATAATGGGAAGATTCGCAATGACTTTATTGATGGGCGAACGCTTTCGTTCAAGTCGAATATCGTGTATAGTAGGTTCGTTATGCATATGATAGAAGAAGATGTTTAGGTTTGGAGGGAGAAAGATGCTAGAGTTTGACACGATTACAGCGATTTCGACACCGATGGGTGAAGGTGCTATCGGGATTGTCCGATTATCGGGCGATTTGGCGGTCGAAACGGTGAACAATGTGTTTTCTGGAAAAGACTTAACAACAGTCGATTCACATACCATTCATTATGGAACGTTGAAACGTCCTGAAACGGGCGAGGTCGTAGATGAAGTCATGGTCAGTATCATGCGCGCGCCAAAGACGTTTACTCGGGAAGATGTCGTCGAGATCAATTGTCACGGAGGCGTCGTGGCGGTCAATCGTGTCCTTGAGCTCATTCTCGATCAATCCGATATCCGCTTAGCAGAACCGGGCGAGTTCACAAAACGCGCCTTTTTGAATGGTCGTATCGATTTATCTCAAGCAGAAGCGGTCATGGACCTGATTCGAGCGAAGACGGACCGGGCAATGAACGTTGCGATGTCTCAAATGGAAGGACGATTATCACGACTCGTTCGTGAGTTACGCCAACAATTACTCGAGACGATTGCGGCAGTCGAGGTCAACATCGACTATCCGGAATATGATGCAGAAGAGATGACACAGGCCATCGTCGAAGAGAAGGCTGGCGAAGTCAAGCACATCCTTGAGCAGTTGCTTGAGACAGCAAAGCAAGGGAAAATCTTACGTGAAGGTTTGGGCACGGCGATTATCGGGCGACCGAACGTCGGAAAGTCCTCACTCATGAATACGCTTGTTCAAGAGACGAAGGCAATTGTCACAGAAATCGCTGGGACGACGCGTGATACGATTGAGGAATACGTCAATGTGAAAGGCGTTCCGCTCAAATTGATTGATACTGCAGGGATTCGGGAAACAGAAGACATCGTCGAACGAATCGGTGTTGAGAAGTCGAGGAAGGCATTGGAAGCTGCGGACTTGGTCCTTCTCGTCTTGAACGGTCATGAAGGATTGACAGTTGAGGATGAGGCGTTGTTTGAAGCGGTCAAAGACATGAATGCCATCATCATCATCAATAAGACGGACTTGCCACAAAACATGGATTCTTCTAAGCTAGAGAAACTAGCGGCAGGACGTCCGATCGTGGCGACGTCGCTCTTACTAGATGAGGGAATCGATGCGCTTGAAGCGGCCATTGCAAACCTCTTCTTCGCAAAAGGCGTCGAGTCGCAGGATATGACATATATCTCGAACGCTCGACACATTCAGTTAATCAAACGAACGATTGGCCAAATTGATGAGGCGCTCGGCAGTGCCGTCATGAATATGCCGATCGATATGGTCCAAATCGATTTACGTCGTGCGTGGGATACGCTCGGTGAAATCAATGGAGATACCGTACAAGAGAGCTTGATTGACCAGCTCTTTTCACAATTTTGTCTTGGGAAATAATAAGGAGGAACGAATATGGCTTATACGGCAGGCGAATTTGACGTCATCGTCATCGGGGCCGGGCACGCAGGGATCGAAGCGGCACTCGCATCGGCTCGAATGGGTGCGAAAACAGCGATGCTGACGATGAATCCAGACATGGTCGGATTCATGTATTGTAACCCTTCAATCGGTGGACCGGCGAAAGGGATCGTCGTACGTGAAATCGATGCGCTCGGCGGGGAAATGGGTCGTGCGATTGACGCGACATACATTCAAATGAAGATGCTCAACACATCGAAAGGTCCGGCGGTACGTGCGTTACGAGCACAGGCGGACAAATTCCAATACCAAAATCATATGAAGAAAGTGCTAGAAGACGAGCCGAATTTACTTCTTCGTCAGGCACTCGTTGAACGCTTGTTGATTGAGGACGGGGTAGTACGCGGCGTGGTAACGAACACGGGTTCAGAATATCGCGCGAAAGCTGTCATCGTCACAACGGGAACGTTCATGCGTGGTCAAATCATCATCGGTGAATTGGCTTATGAAAGCGGTCCGAACAACCAAATGCCATCGGTCGAGCTGTCGAAGCATCTAGAAGAGCTCGGTCTCGACTTGGTTCGATTCAAAACGGGGACACCGCCACGAATCGACGGAAAAACGATTGATTACTCAAAAACAGAGATTCAACCGGGGGATGAGAATCCATCATTCTTCTCGTACACATCGACGGATTTGAACCCGATCGAACAAATTCCATGCTGGCTCACATACACGAGTGAGCGCACGCATCAATTGATTGATGAGAACCTCCATCGTTCACCGATGTATTCGGGCGCGATCAAAGGGACGGGACCACGTTATTGCCCATCGATTGAAGATAAGGTCGTTCGATTTAACGATAAACCGCGTCACCAAATCTTCTTGGAGCCAGAAGGTCGCGACACAGAAGAAATTTACGTCCAAGGCTTCTCGACGAGTATGCCAGAAGACGTGCAACATCAAATGCTTCGGACAATCCCAGGTCTTGAAAACTCAGAGATGATGCGTCCGGGTTATGCGATCGAGTACGATGCGGTCGTACCGACTCAACTTTGGCCAACTCTCGAAACAAAAGCAGTCCCAGGCCTTTTCACAGCAGGACAGATCAACGGGACGAGTGGTTACGAAGAAGCGGCCGGACAAGGCATCATGGCGGGAATCAACGCCGCATGCAAAGTGCTCGGTAAAGAGTCTGTCATCTTGGACCGTTCGCAAGCGTATATCGGCGTCTTGATCGATGACCTCGTGACGAAAGGGACGAACGAACCGTATCGTCTACTCACTTCGCGTGCCGAATATCGTCTCTTGTTGCGTCATGACAACGCGGACTTGCGACTTAGCGACATCGGGTATGAGATCGGATTACTTTCAGAAGATCGTCATGCCCACCTCAACGAGAAGCGTGTAGCGATTGAAAAAGAAGTGAAGCGACTTGCGTCACTTGTCGTTAAATCGACACCTGAAGTCAATGCGATGCTCGAATCACTCGGTGCACACCCGCTCAAAGAAGCGACGCATGCCAACATCTTGTTGAAACGTCCGGAAGTATCTTATGAAGCGCTCATGACGGTCGTTCCATCAACAGAAGAATTGTCGTTTGAAGTGAAAGAGCAAGTTGAGATTCAAGTGAAGTATGAAGGCTATATTTCCAAACAGCTTGAACAAGTCGAGAAGATGCGTCGTATGGAAGAAAAACGAATCCCAGAAAACTTGGATTACGATGCAATCGGTGGTCTCGCGACAGAAGCAAAACAAAAACTAAAACAAGTTCGTCCCCTTTCGATCGGACAAGCGTCACGCATCTCAGGCGTAAACCCGGCAGACGTGTCAATCTTGCTCGTCTACATCGAACAAGGACAATACGCAACGGTGGAGTGAAACGATGAACGAATCTCAATTTATTGAAGCGTTACGAGCTGAAGGGTTTGAATTGAATGAGACACAACTCACTCAGTTCAAACGCTACTTCGAAATGCTTGTCGAATGGAACGAAAAAATGAATTTAACAGCCATCACAGATCAGGAAGAAGTGTATTTGAAACACTTTTATGATTCGCTCAGCGCAGCGTTTCACTTCGATTTCACGAAAGTCGAAACGGTATGTGATGTCGGGGCGGGGGCGGGATTCCCGAGTCTTCCTCTTAAAATTTTATTTCCGCACTTACACGTCACAATCATCGATTCATTGAATAAGCGCATCACGTTCTTGAACGAGTTGGCCCTTGCCCTCGGACTTGAGGGTGTCGCTTTCCATCATGGTCGCGCCGAAGAGTTCGGGAAAAATAAAAAGTTCCGTGAACAGTTTGATGTCGTCACAGCGCGTGCGGTTGCCCGCATGACCGTGTTGGCGGAATATTGTTTACCACTCGCGAAAGTAGGCGGAAGCTTCGTCGCGCTTAAAGCGGCCAAGGTTTCTGACGAGATGGCAGATGCCAAAAACGCTTTAGCTGTTCTAGGCGGAAAAGAAAAATCGACACACCAGTTCCTATTGCCAGGAGAGATGAGTGAGCGTAATATCGTAGTTGTAGATAAACTACGAAAAACGCCCGGGAAATATCCGCGTAAAGCGGGGACGCCGGCGAAAGAGCCACTTATCTGATGATGTCGTTTCACGTGAAACAAAAGCAGATTCCAGTGGTGGAGTCTGCTTATTTTTTTACATAAAAAGGGGTGCCCGACGTTGAAGAATAGATTTGCGAAATTGTTCGGTGTGAATCGAAAAGACGAAGTTGCCGTGACTCAGATTGCGGAAGTTCGAGCGGATGACACGGTACAGGAACTCTCGTTATCACGATTACGTCCCAATCGTTACCAACCACGTAAAGTGTTTGAACCGGCTAAAATTGAAGAACTGGCAACGACGATTTCGGAACACGGGCTGCTTCAACCAATCGTGGTCCGAAAGGCAGACGGGGACTGCTATGAAATCATTGCCGGAGAGCGTCGCTTCCGAGCGGTGAAATCTCTCGGTTGGTCAGCAATCCCGGCAATCGTTCGCGATATGGACGATGATACGACAGCCGCACTCGCCCTGATTGAAAACTTGCAGCGTGAGCAGTTGAGCCCGATCGAAGAGGCGGAAGCATACGATCGTTTACTTGCCTTGAACGGCTTGACTCAAGATGCGCTCGCGAAGAGTTTAGGGAAGAGTCAGTCGACGATTGCCAATAAGTTGCGTTTGTTGAAATTACCTGAGGATGTAAAACAGTCGCTTCGCGATCGTCGGATCAATGAACGACATGCGCGTGCACTGTTACCGTTAAAAGAAGAAGGATTGCAACTCCAAGTCCTCGCTGAAGTATTGGAGCAAGACTTCAACGTCAAGGAGACGGAAGAGCGAGTCGCCTTTTTGACAACGCCAATCGAGGAAGAAAAGCGTAAGCCAAAAAAACAACGTCGTCGGACGAAGAGTTTTGCGCGCGACACGCGAATCGCCATTAACACGATTCGTGACTCAATCGATTTGATTGGGAAAACAGGGATTGATGTCCAAACTGAAGAAGTAGACGAAGAGGAATTTGTTGAAATTCGAATTCGCATCCCGAAAGCGCGGCCTCAAAAATGAGTCCGTGCTTTTTCATACGATGAAGGAGGTTTGTAGATGGAACGATTAGCCTTAAAATTCATTCGCCCAAACCCGAATCAGCCCCGGAAACAATTTGAGGTGGAAAAACTCGAAGAATTGCGTCAATCGATTGAGCGCTACGGGGTATTACAGCCGATTGTCGTTCGAAAAGCGACTGGATACTATGAAATCATCGCCGGAGAAAGGCGATTTCAGGCTGCGAAACTCGCCGGGCAAGAAGACATTCCCGCTTTAATCGTCACGGCCGACTCGGATCGGGTCATGGAACTAGCTTTGATTGAAAACATACAGCGAGCAGACTTGAACGCGATCGAAGAAGCGGTCGCATATGAACAATTGATGAAGACGCTAGGACTGACGCAACAACAGTTGGCAGACCGTGTCGGGAAAAGTAGAAGCCACGTGACGAACAGCTTACGTTTGCTTCGCTTACCGAGTGCGGTTCAGCACGCGGTCATGGTCGGAGATTTAACGATGGGTCATGCGCGGGCCATTACAGGTGTGAAGTCGGAACAATTGATGGAACAGATCGCAAAACGCGTCATCACCGAGCATTGGACGGTCCGGCGCCTTGAGCGTTACTTACAAAAAGAGCGGACAGAAAAAAAGACGCTGAAGCAATCGAACGCAGATATCGAAGCGGTCGAAGCGGTGCTTGCAGAGCGTCTTCAAATGGATGTATCGATTCGCCCACGCAGAAAAGGGGGCGTGTTGGAACTAAAATACTTTTCACAAGACGACCTCGAACAACTTTTGATGTTGCTGTCTCCTCAAGATTTTGATTCGTCCCGTGACTGACGAAGTCGTGTGATGGCGGCCTCTTCATGATGAAGACGTCCGATGCGTGCATCAAAGTCGACGAACCCGTCTGTAATGAAGCGTGCGAGTTCATAAACGAGATGAAGGCGGGTATTCTGCAAAATCATCATTTCCATGAACCCGCTCACGTTTACGACGGCTTTTATATTATAAGCGCCTACTGCCGGAAGTTCTTTTTGGACACCCGCGCCCGGGGCAAGTGGCCCTTCTGAGAAAAAGACATACCCGACACTCGACAAACGACCGAGGCAAGCATCAATGGCAATAATGAGCGGCTGATGAAAGCGTGTTTGAATCTCATGCAACGTTTCCACCAAGTTAAGCGCATGTACGGGCTTGGTTAACGTGCCGTAAACGTGTAAATTTCGGATGTGACGTTCTTCCAAGAACGTCCCGACGAGGGGACCGAGAGAATCACCGGTCGAACGGTCCGAACCGATGCAAACAAGGACGATGGGGCGATGGGCTTCATTGGCCAACTGTTCATGAAGCTGGTCCGCAAGCAGTCTGGATCCGCTCCGCTCAGTGTGTTCAATGAAGAAGGAGTATGGTTTATGAGGTTTTAAGCGAAACGGCATGAATCTCATCCTCTCTTCTAAGCTGCCTATTCCTAGTTGCGATGGGGGATTGATCTCGTATTAAACCATTCCCAAAAGTGGAAAACATCTAAACTTCCGAATGCAGTGTTTGAGAAAAGTCACGAAATGTGTTTTGATAATTTAGAATCTACGACTTTTGAGGTGAAAAGATGGCTTCGCAAAATACAGAAAAAGATTTAAACACGGTTGCGGATGAAACGATTGATAGCGTGAACCGATTCGTGGAATATTTCAAAGATACGGACATGTGGATTGGGCTTGGGATTAAACTCGCCGGTGTGGCGCTCATTATCCTTGGTTTATACATCGCGACAAGAATCTTGACCACGATGGTGGAACGCGTGTTTACGCTCCGAAAAATAAAAGAAAATGACATTGTCGCACAACGACAGAACGAAACGTTATTGAAACTGGCACAAAATACGATTCGTTATGTCATCGGATTGATCATGGTCCTGACGGTGCTTGGGCAATTCGGCGTAAATATTGCCGGGTTGATCGCTTCGGCCGGTGTGGCAGGTCTCGCTATTTCATTTGGTGCCCAAAGTTTGGTGAAAGACGTCATCACCGGTGCGTTCATCATTTTTGAAAACCAGTATAAAAATGGGGATTACGTCAGCCTGAACCAAGAAGTTGAAGGGATCGTCATCGAAGTCGGCATCCGGACGACAAAGTTAAAAGGATTGAACGGACAAGTATCCATTATTCCGAACGGACAGATCATGCAAGTGACGAACTACTCACTTGAAAACAGTGTGGCGGTCGTCGATGTTGGTGTTGCTTATGAAGAAGACATGGAACGCGTTGAATCGGCGATTAAAGAAATCGCAAAAGAAGTTGAGGCAAAATATCATGACCTCTTCATCGAACCGATTACCCTCGCTGGCGTGCAATCGCTCGGGGCTTCAGAGGTCGTCTATCGCTTGATGGCAGAAGTACCACCGACACAACATTTCACAGCCGGCCGGATTCTTCATAAAGAATTGAAAGCCGGATTTGACAAACGCAATATTGAAATTCCGTATCCACGTACGGTTATGTTACCCCCTAACCCGACTCCTAAAGGAGGAGAAGTAGAAAATGCACAGTAAAACTTATGCGTTGAACGATATTGTGGAAATGAAAAAACCACATGCCTGCAAGACGAATCGCTGGCAAATCACACGTGTAGGGATGGACATTCGCATCAAATGTCAAGGTTGTGGAGCAAGTGTGCTCATGCAACGCCGGGACTTTGATAAGCGATTCAAGAAAGTGCTTGAGCAAGGCAACGCCGCGGAATAAGCGGCGTTTTTCTTTAGGTTATGAACGTGAGTTGCGGTTTAATCGTGGACTATCTATAATTGTGAAGGATGTGACGGTGTGGTGTACTGAATGTACCCACTCCACAGACGGTTTAACATTTCCCGGGAAACACCGGATGAGGAGGAACTATTAGTGGGATTAACAGCAGGAATTGTCGGATTGCCAAACGTCGGGAAATCGACATTGTTTAATGCGATTACACAAGCAGGAGTCGAAGCGGCTAACTATCCGTTCGCGACGATCGACCCGAATGTCGGCGTCGTAGAAGTACCAGATGCACGCCTTGATCGATTGACAGAACTCGTCAAACCAAAAAAGACGGTTCCAACAGCGTTTGAATTTACAGATATCGCCGGAATCGTTAAAGGGGCTTCAAAAGGTGAAGGACTCGGAAACAAGTTCTTAGCGAATATTCGCGAAGTCGATGCAATCTGCCAAGTCGTTCGTTGTTTTGAAGATGAGAACATCACGCACGTCGCGGGTCGTGTCTCACCAATAGACGACATTACGACAATTAACCTTGAATTGATTTTAGCCGACCTCGAGTTAGTTGAAAAACGGATCACACGTGTTCAAAAAATGGTCAAATCAAAAGATAAAGGTGCCGCACAAGAACTTGAGGCACTTGAAATCGTGCAAGCCGTCTTAGAAGAAGAACGTCCTGCCCGTGTCGCAGAGCTCACGGATGACCAATTGGCAATCGTGAAGCACTTCCAACTATTGACGATGAAACCGATGTTGTACGTGGCAAACGTCAGTGAAGAAGAAGTAGCGGATGCGGATGCAAACGAACATGTTCAAGCCGTCCGTGATCACGCGACAACAGAAGGGGCGCAAGTGATTGTCATCTGTGCACGCATCGAAGAAGAAATTTCAGAACTCGAACCTGAAGAACGTCTTGAGTTCTTACAAGATCTCGGCATCGAAGAGTCTGGACTCGATCAATTGATTCGTGCGGCTTATTCGACACTCGGTCTTGCAACGTACTTCACTGCAGGTGAAAAAGAAGTTCGTGCTTGGACGTTCAAACAAGGGATGAAAGCACCACAGTGTGCTGGTGTCATCCACTCAGACTTCGAACGGGGCTTTATTCGTGCCGAAGTCGTCTCATATGACGATCTTTCAACGGCTGGCAATATGACGATGGTAAAAGAACAAGGGAAACTTCGTTCTGAAGGAAAAGAATACGTCTTCCAAGACGGCGATGTTGTCACATTCCGTTTCAACGTATAAGTTGATTTTCGGAAACGTATTGTAAAAGTTAAGTAAGTTTGATAGTATATTATGACGTGAGTAAAACAATTGTTTGCTCCTTGCTCCTGCAATTGGTAGGGGCCGCTAGTCCAAGAGGAGGTGAAAGATAATGCGTAAATACGAACTTCTTTACATTATCCGTCCATCAGTTGATGAGGAAGCGAAGAAAGCTTTAATCGAACGCTTCAACAACGTCATCACTGAAAACGGTGGTACTGTTGAAAAAACAACAGACATGGGTAAACGTCGTCTCGCTTATGAAATCAACAAGATGCGTGAAGGACACTACGTTCTTCTTAACATCGTTGCTGAACCTAAAGCGATCCAAGAAACAGAGCGTCTCATGAAGATCTCTGACGACGTTGTCCGTCAAATGACAACAAAAGACGAGCGTTAATCCTTAACGTTTCGTATCGTGAAAGGGGATCTTGGAGATGATTAACCGAGTTGTGTTAGTTGGTCGATTGACTCGCGATCCGGAAATGCGTTATACGCAGAGCGGAATCGCCGTAACACGCTTTACTCTCGCTTGCGATCGTCCATTTGCTGGGCAGGATGGGAAGCGCGAGACGGACTTTATTGATTGTGTCGTTTGGCGCAAACAAGCAGAGAACGTAGCACAATACTTGAAAAAGGGCAGCATGGCCGGCGTTGACGGTCGCCTTCAAATCAGTAGTTACGAAGGACAAGATGGCCAACGTCGTTACCGGGCAGAAGTAGTCGCCGACAGCGTACGCTTCCTTGAACCACGCGGAGCTTCAGGGCAACGTGAGCAAGCACCATCTGGAGATGTCTTCAGTGGTGGTGAGTCAAGTGGATCAGGATGGGGCGCAGGAGCTGCTTCGACTTCATCTCAGTCCTCAAACCAGTCTTCAAATAAAGGTTTTGATGCAGATCCGTTCTCGGGTGGCAACAAAATTGACTTGTCAGACGATGATTTGCCATTCTAATCATCGTTGACATGAAAAACTAACTTATAAAGGAGGTCTTCACATGGCACGTCGTCCAGGAGGTCGTCGTCGTCGTAAAGTATGTTTCTTTACGTCGAACAACATCACTCATATCGATTATAAAGACGTAGAATTACTCAAACGCTTCGTTTCAGAGCGTGGTAAAATTCTTCCACGTCGTGTGACTGGTACTTCAGCGAAATACCAACGTCCACTTACTGTCGCTATCAAGCGTTCACGTCAAATGGCTTTGCTTCCATACGTTGCAGAGTAATGTTTGACGAACGACTTATCCTTTTGGATAAGTCGTTTTTTTGTATTTCATCTCGTCTGTAAGTGTGTAAGTGAAACCGACGAATATGGTATGATAGAGCAGAAACCTTTACGATTCCATGGGTGAACATTACTCATTTTAGGAGGCATACATGCACAGTGGTGAAGCATTAACATCCGTGAAGAACCAATACGCGCGTCACATGGTTCCATATGTGATTGGAGTCCTTGTCTCGTTAGGATTGGCGTTCTACAATATTGTGGCGGCAATCACCCTGTTTATGGGCACGCTGATTTTCTTCATCTATCAGCAAGTAACAATGCGACGGGAGCGTAAAAATTGGGAACAGTATGTCCTCTCACTCTCTCATCAAATCGAAGAGGTCGGGAAAGAAGCGTTGACGACGATGCCGATTGGAATTTTAGTCTTTGATCAAGACCGGCGCATCAGTTGGTTTAACGAACAATCGCGATTGATCTTCGAACTCGATATGGCGATTGGAGTCCCGCTCGACGCGCTCCATTCTGCATTCGCTGAATTGATTGAAGAGGAAGAGGATGAAGCCACGATTGAAGTAGGCGATCGTGTCTACCGCGTCTACTACAATCAAATACATCAAACCCTTTATTTATTTGACATGACCGAGGAAGCAGAAATTGAGCAAAAGTATGTGCAATCGCAAACAGTCATTGGTATTTTGTACTTGGATAACTATGATGAGATGTCGACTGCAGTGGATGAACAAGTGCGTAGTGAGATCAATCGTCGTGTGACGGTACTTCTCAATCAATGGGCACAGCAGCATCACATCTACATGCGCCGTACAGCGGCGGATCGCTTTTTCCTCGTTATGAACGAGCGAACGTTATCTGAACTTGAAAACAACAGATTCTCAATTTTAGATGAAGTACGTGAAGCGACGAAAGAGCAGAGGATCCCGTTGACGTTATCGATCGGGATTGGATGTGGAGAGACAACGCTAACGGAGCTCGGCAACTTATCTCAGTCAAGTCTAGACCTCGGACTTGGTCGTGGTGGTGACCAGGCTGTTGTCAAACGTCATAACGGAAAAGTACGTTTCTTCGGGGGGAAGACAAACCCGACCGAAAAGCGGACGCGCGTCCGGGCACGTGTCATCTCGAACTCGATGCGTGACTTGATTCGAGAATCGAGTCGAGTTCTCATAATGGGGCATAAGAATCCAGATATGGACTCGCTCGGGGCGTCCATCGGGATTATGAAATTGGCTGAGTTTGTCGGACGTGAGGCGTATGTCGTGATTCCGTCTGGCGAAACGAGTATCGGAATTCAGCGCCTCGTCCAAGAAGTAGAGAACGATGACGCGTTGTATAGCCAGTTCCTAACCGAATATGAAGCACAACCCCTCATTGATGAGCAGACGCTTCTCGTCGTCGTCGATACACACCGTCCATCGCTCGTCATTTCAAAAGATATTCTCTACCGAGCGGAACGAGTCGTCGTCATCGACCATCACCGTCGCGGGGAAGAGTTTATCGAAGATCCGGTCCTCGTTTATATGGAGCCATACGCGTCATCAACATGTGAACTTGTCACGGAGCTGATTGAGTATCAGGCGGGAAGCCGCAAGCTTTCCATTTTGGAAGCGACATCGCTTCTTGCAGGAATCATGGTCGACACGAAAGGATTTACGCTCCGAACAGGCTCGCGTACGTTTGACGCGGCATCTTTCTTGCGAATTCAAGGGGCGGATACGGTTCTCGTACAGCATTTTATGCGCCAGGACCTCGATGCTTATATCGAGCAGTCTCAGATTTTGAGAAACACTGAAATTTATGCAGGCGGCATGGCGATTGCGGTCGCTTCTGACGATGAGGCGCATCATCAAGTGTTGATTGCCCAATCGGCAGACCAACTGTTAAATATGGAAGGCGTGAAAGCATCATTCGTCATCGCGATTTTACCGGATGGACGAACAGGGATTAGCGCAAGATCCCTCGGTGACGTCAATGTTCAAGTCATCATGGAAATGCTTGATGGTGGTGGACATTTGACGAATGCGGCGACGCAGCTCGAAGTGAGTCGCGAACAAGCGAATGCCATGTTGAAAGAGGCAATCGATCATTATGTAACAGATGAAACTGAAGGAGAGGAATTAGAATGAAAGTCATTTTGAAAGTAGATGTAAAAGGGCAAGGAAAAGCTGGAGAAGTGAAAAATGTGGCAGACGCTTACGCGAAAAATGTCTTGTTCAAGAAAAATTTGGCGGTAGAAGCGACACCTGGGAACTTAAAAGCGTTCGCAGCGAAAGAACGTCGTGCCGAAGAGGCCGCAGAAGAAGAGTTGAACGAAGCGAAACAACTAAAAGAGAAGCTTGAAAAAGAGACGATCGCCGTCACGACGAAAGCTGGGGAAGGCGGTCGCGTGTTCGGGTCAGTCACAAGCAAACAAATCGCGGATGTCCTTAAAACAATGGGCTACAAGATTGATAAGCGTAAAATTGAACTCGAGCACCCAATCAAGGCGCTCGGCTTCACGAAAGTGCCTGTGAAGTTGCACCATGACGTCGTCGCGACGTTGAATGTACATGTACAAGAAGCTTGAAGGTGAGGTAGAGACGGATGAGTGATGCGATTCAAGTCAATACACCACCACATAGCGTGGAAGCGGAGCAAGCCGTCTTAGGGGCAATCATCCTCGATTCGGATCGGTTGATCACGGCCTCAGAACGTGTCGACCCGGACGACTTTTATCGTGTCAGCCACCAACGCATCTTTGAAGCGATGTTAAAGATCAATGACCGGGGCGAACTCGTCGACTTAGTCACGCTCAGTTCAGAGTTACAGGCTCAAGGCATTCTAGACGAAATCGGCGGTCTCAACTATTTGGCAGAAGTCGCTGAATCTGTACCGGCCATTGGAAACATCGGCTATTACTTGAACGTCGTCGACCAAAAAGCGGCGCTCCGTCGTTTAATCCGAACGGCGACCAATATCGTGTCAGACGGTTATGAACGCCAAGATGAGGTCGATTCCGTGCTGTCAGATGCCGAACGGAATATTTTAAAAGTATCGCAGCGAAAAGGACAATCGAGTTTCCATCCAATCGGG
Organism: Exiguobacterium marinum DSM 16307; assembly: GCF_000620845.1. Lineage (GTDB taxonomy): Bacteria > Bacillota > Bacilli > Exiguobacteriales > Exiguobacteriaceae > Exiguobacterium > Exiguobacterium marinum. The sequence continues at coordinate 406,461 of NZ_KK211189.1, read as the reverse complement.
TCGGTTCTCTCGGATGCATATTCAACGATTGAAAAACTACATCAGTCGAGTGGTGAAATCACTGGAATTGCAACGGGCTTCACCGATTTGGATAAGATGACGGCTGGTTTCCAGCGAAACGATTTGATTATCGTGGCCGCTCGTCCATCTGTCGGGAAAACCGCGTTCGCTTTGAACATCTCGCAAAACGTTGCCGTCCGTACGGGCGAGAACGTCGCCATCTTCAGTTTGGAGATGGGTGCCGAGCAACTCGTTATGCGTATGTTGTGTGCGGAAGGGAACATCGATGCCCAGCGTCTCCGGACCGGTCGTCTCGAAGCAGAAGACTGGGGCCGTCTGTCACTCGCAATGTCGTCGCTTTCGCAAGCAGGCATCTACATCGACGATACGCCGGGTCTCCGTGTCAACGAGATTCGAGCGAAGTGTCGTCGTTTGAAACAGGAGTACGGCCTCGGGATGATTATGATTGACTACTTGCAGCTCATCGTCGGGAACGGGAAACCGGGCGAGAACCGCCAACAAGAAGTATCGGAGATCTCGCGTACGCTCAAAGCGATTGCGCGGGAACTGCAAGTACCGGTTATCGCCTTGTCACAGCTCTCGCGTGGCGTAGAGAGTCGTCAAGACAAGCGACCGATGATGTCGGATATCCGGGAATCGGGAGCGATCGAGCAGGATGCCGATATCGTCGCCTTCCTCTATCGTGATGACTATTACGATAAAGAGAGTGAAGACGCCAATACGATTGAGATCATCATTGCGAAACAACGTAACGGTCCGACCGGTACGGTCAAGCTCTCCTTCCGGAAAGAGTATAACAAGTTCGTCAATATGGAGACACAAGCCTTCGCACCACCGATGTAACGTCGGTGGTGTCTTTTTTTTAATAGGTGATTTAAAAATAACGAACGAATAGTTACATCTTATATAAAACGTTCGGTATTAGATTGACTTTCTCACTTTTCAAGTGTACACTTACGGATGGTTTGAACAGAACGTTGATTAATAAGGAGGATTCATTATGTCATCAGTAGTCGTAGTGGGAACGCAGTGGGGCGATGAAGGAAAAGGAAAGATCACCGATTTCTTATCGAAACAAGCCGAAGTCGTCGCGCGTTATCAAGGGGGAGACAACGCTGGTCACACGATCGTCTTCAATGATACGAAATATAAACTTCACCTCATTCCGTCTGGGATCTTCTATTCGGACAAAACGTGTGTCATCGGAAACGGAATGGTCGTCAACCCGAAATCACTCGTGACCGAACTCGCTTACTTACATGAGCGCGGTGTGAGCACGGATAACCTTCGGATCTCGAACCGGGCGCACATCATCTTGCCGTATCACCAGCTTCAAGACCGTCTAGAGGAAGACGCAAAAGGTGACGCAAAAGTCGGTACGACGCTCAAAGGAATCGGTCCGGCATACATGGATAAGGCGGCACGTATCGGGCTTCGCATCGCTGACCTTCTTGATAAAGAAGTGTTTGCGGAGAAACTAAAGACCGTGCTTGAGTTGAAAAACCGCATGTTCGTGAAAATGTATGAGGTCGACCCGATCGAGTTTGATGATATCTTTGAAGAGTACTATGCGTATGGCCAACAGTTCGCTAAATACGTGTGTGATACATCGGTCGTCTTAAACGATGCACTCGACGAAGAAAAGAAAGTTCTCTTTGAAGGGGCACAAGGGGTCCTTCTCGATATCGACCACGGAACGTACCCGTTCGTCACATCGTCGAACGCCGCGTCAGGTGGCGTATCGAGCGGTGCCGGAATCGGACCATCGAAGATTCATCACGTGGTCGGTGTCTGTAAAGCATACACGTCACGTGTCGGTGACGGTCCGTTCCCGACAGAACTTGACGATGAGATCGGCCATACGATCCGTGAAGTCGGTAAAGAGTACGGGACAACAACAGGTCGTCCCCGTCGTGTCGGCTGGTTCGACTCGGTTGTCGTACGTCACTCACGTCGTGTCAGTGGAATCACAGATCTTTGCCTCAACTCCATCGATGTATTGACAGGTCTTGAGACGCTCAAGATTTGCACATCGTATGAGTACGAAGGGAAGCATCTTGATGAGTACCCGCCGAACTTCCGCGTCCTCGAGAAGTGTGTACCAGTATACGAAGAACTTCCGGGTTGGACAGAAGACATCACGGGTGTCCGCAACTTCGATGACCTTCCGAAGAATGCACAGCGTTACGTACGTCGCATCGAAGAATTGACAGGAATCGAATTGTTGACGTTCTCGGTCGGACCGGCTCGTGAACAGACGGTTATCTTGCGTGATATTTACGAAGCATAAGAAAGGGAGCCATCGGGCTCTCTTTTTCATTTCCGCGGAAATGGACCACGCTTTCTAAGCTGTATAAAAAGAGTTACAATGTAGGCATGTACGTTTAATGATAAGAGGAGGACTCACTGAATGGATCGTACGATTTTAGTGGTAGATGACGAACAACCAATCGCAGATATATTGAAGTTTAAACTTGAAAAAGAAGGTTATCAGGTGCATGTCGCCTATGACGGTGAAGAAGCCCTCGTAAAAGTAGAGGAGATTCAACCGGACCTCATCTTACTCGACATCATGCTTCCGCTCAAAGACGGCATGGAAGTATGTCGTGAGGTACGGAAGAAGTATGATATGCCGATCATCATGTTGACGGCGAAAGACTCCGAGATCGATAAAGTACTCGGGTTAGAGCTCGGAGCGGATGACTACGTCACGAAACCGTTCAGCTCACGTGAACTGTTGGCTCGTGTCAAAGCGAATATGCGACGTCACGCGACGGCGCCGGCGCCAGAAGCGAAAGGGGCGAATGCGAACGATATCGCGATCGGCGACTTGACGATTCATCCGGATTCGTACATGGTGACGAAACGGGAAGAGAAAATCGAATTGACGCATCGCGAGTTCGAATTAATTCATTACCTCGCGCAAAACATTGGACAAGTGATGACGCGTGAACACTTGCTCCAAACGGTATGGGGCTATGATTACTTCGGTGACGTACGTACCGTGGATGTTACAGTACGTCGTCTTCGCGAAAAAGTAGAGGATAACCCATCGACGCCGACGTACATCATTACGCGTCGTGGCGTCGGATATTATTTGAAGGCAGGAGAAGAAGACTAAACGATGAAACGGACGAACTTCTTTAAATCAATCCAGTGGAAGCTCGTCGTCATCTATGCGCTGCTCATTCTCGTTGCGATGCAAGTCATCGGCGTGTACTTTGTACGTTCTTTGGAACGACAATACATCAACAACTTCTCGCAGTCACTCGTCGACCGGGCGAACCTACTGAGCTATAACGTCAGTGAGGGAATCGCAGCGAACGAGAGTGACTCGACTACGGACCAGCAGTTGAACCAGTTACTGGATCAGCTGCTGTCTGAATTTACAGAGAGCACGACGCTAGCTGACGACATTCGGGAAGTCCAAATCATCGACACGAACAGTGTCGTGCGGGCGACCTCGAATCAAAATAATCAAAGTCTCGTCGGACAACGGACGGCGAGTACGTTTATCCAGAAGTCATTCGCGACAGGCGGGGCGCAGGAGACGCTCGTCTATGAGGATTCGAATGACCGAATGCGCGTCGTCGCCGTTCCGATTAAATCGGAAGTGGATGGGACGACGACCGGGATGATTTATATCGAGGCATCGATGAAGTCCATCTACAACCAGATGGAACAAGTGACACGTATCCTCGCAACGGGGACGTTGATTGCACTCATCATCACCTCGTTCCTTGGTATTCTCTTATCGCGCACCATCACGCGACCGATTGCCGACATGCGCAGGCAGGCCGTAGAGATGCGGAAAGGGAACTTCTCGCGGAAAGTTAAAGTGTACTCGGATGACGAGGTCGGTCAACTCGCGTATGCGTTCAACGAATTGACAGACGAATTGATGGAAGCAAATGCGACGACGGAAGCGGAACGACGTCGCTTGACGAGTGTCCTTGAGAACATGTCGGACGGGGTGGTCGCGACCGACCGCTCGTTACGCGTCATCTTGATGAACGACCAAGCGCGCGACATGATCGGGGTTGCGGAGGAAGAGGCGATGGGGACGAATTTACAAAGTCTCCTCGCGTTCGAAGAGGAAATCGTTATTCCAGAAGACGGGACGATGCCGACGAAGCTGATTGACCTCAGTACGGATGAAGAATTGTTCCTCGTCCGTGCCTACTTCTCACCGATTCAAAAGCACAGCGGACCGATCACAGGTCTCATCGTCGTCTTGCATGATGTCACGGAACAAGAACAAGTCGAACAGGACCGCCGTGAATTCGTGGCGAACGTCAGTCACGAGTTGCGTACACCGCTCACGACAATGCGCAGCTATTTGGAAGTCCTCGCGGAAGGCGCTTATCAAGACGATGAGTTGGCGCCACGCTTCTTAGAGACGACACAAAACGAGACGGAGCGGATGATTCGCCTCGTCAACGACTTGTTGCAACTCTCGAAGATGGACAGTAAAGAATACAAGATGCAGAAAGTGAAGTTCGACTTCGTGCAATTCTTTAACGACATCATCGACCGTCACGAGATGACGAAAGGAGAGGCGATTCAATTCCGTCGCAAACTGATGAAGCGTCGTGTCTACGTGCATGCCGACCAAGATAAGATGACCCAAGTCATCGACAACATCATCACGAACGCCATCAAGTTCTCACCAGAAGGCGGGACAATCACGTTCCGGACGATGCTTCGGGCGAAGCGCCTCGTCATCGGGATCAAGGATGAAGGGGTCGGGATTCCGAAGTCGAACTTGAAGAAAATTTTTGAGCGCTTCTACCGTGTCGATAAGGCGCGGGCGCGTAACATCGGTGGAACCGGACTCGGTCTATCGATTGCCAAAGAAGTCGTATCCGCTCACGGGGGCGACATCTGGGCAGAGAGTGAGTTTGGCCGCGGTACGACGATTTACTTCACCATCCCGTTCGATACGATTGTGGAGGTGAATGATTGATGAAACGGTTTACGATCGCAAAGCCGGAACTGTGGAAGTCGTTCATTTTGCTCACGTTAATCGTCACGTCGATTGTTCAAACCATCATCTTGTGGGATTACCATCCCACGTATCAGGCCGTCCAATCGGAGACGCAGCTCACGACGGTGGACGAGTCCCTGCAGCGCCGGGCGAATCAGGTCATCATCCCGACTCAAGCGGTCGTACATGACAACAATGCCGTCTTCGCTTCGAAGAATACGCCGAAGCAACTGATGCGCGTCATTCGGGATTCGTTTGAAGCGAGTGAGTTCAAACCACTCGCCGTGAAAAATGTCCCGAGCTTCTATACGGATATCAACGAGGGACTCGAGTTGATCTTACCGGAGGCCTACTATGCGGATACGCTCAGCTACATGTTGCCGGGAACGTATAGTCTGTCTGGGAAAATTCCACAACGGATCCTCATCTATATGGACGAAAATGCGTTCAACATTCGCACCATCATGAGCGACCAATCGATTTGGGAAGGAAAGTTGACGAAAGTCGGAAACGGCGATGTGAACAGTCTCTTCTTGAAAAATTCGAGTCGAACGATGAAGCGGGTGACGTACACCGATGAGCGGGTGAATTACATTCCGGTCATTGGACCTGAGATGAATGAGTTGTTTGCTTACGACGTATCATCGATTCAAATCGATACCCGTCTTGACTGGATGCGGGACACGTTCTTCCCGGGCGACCCGAATGTTCAGGAGGTCGACCCGGCAAGTTCGATTGGAGCCTTGACGAATGGTGTCAGCGTTGGGGAATATGATGCGACCCTGAACGCCAGTCGTTACCGAAACTTGTCTCGGAACAGTACAGAACGTGACACGGCACTCGGATTAGATTCGATTGTAGAATTCGTGAACTTCCACGGTGGATGGGTCGATGAAGCTTCTGAGAATCAAGGGCTCTCACTTCGCTTTGATGCCATCACACCTGCAAATAAAGGTTTTGAAACGACTGTGTTCCGTTTTCATGTGAAAGGGTATCCGGTCTTTAGTCAGCGCGAGGCATTTATCAACAACGATGCCATCGACTTATCCACATTACGTGTGGAAAACGACGGGGCACAGGTCCGGTCGATCACACGTCACCACTTGGAAATCGATCGGCTGATCACGGTCGGTACGACACAGTTGGCTAATGCGAACGAGGTGCTCAGTACCCTCATCAACTCCGGACGGTTTGAGAACGTAACGGAGATTCGAATCGGTTATGAAATCGAATATAACGAAGATACGAGCCGCTACGTGACGTTCTCACCGAACTGGTTCGTGCGTGAGGCGGGGCGTTGGGTCCCATATAATCAAGCAGACGGTTGGACAGAAAGGATGATGTATCGTGGATTGGAGTAAAGCGAAAACAATTTTAATCTTCGCCTTCCTCGCCTTGAACGTCTATCTATTGTTCCAATTGTTGACGGAAACGTGGGCGACCGAAGTCGTGACGAATGACAACACGTCGATTGCACAAATTTTAGATCAGCGGAATGTCGATCCGGCAAAATTGCCACGAATGGGTCGCGATATCGGATATTTGACGGGATCGTCTGAAGAGATGTCCGCCGCGATGATTACAAAGAATCGGGAAGCGCAGCTAGCGACGACGCTCGATAACATGCAACTTGAAGTCGAATTGAAGCAACCTGTGCCACTCGATGCGAAAGATTTACGAACGACCGCTTCGACGTTTGTGGCGGAATATGTTCCATTCGGAGATGAATATGCCTACTGGCGATACGATGAGTCGACGAAACAAATCGCCTTCGTGCAAACGTTCGAGGAGAACAAGATTTTTTCAACACCTGAAGTCGAGGGGGACACGGAAATGTATATCGGTCCGTCCCTCATCCTGATTCAGTTGAACGAGGCATTTGAAGTGACAGATTATAAGCAGCGTCATTTAAAAAACCTGTCGTCGAAAACGCAAGACGACCTCGTGTTGACGGCGAGCGAAGCGATTTCTCAACTAGCATCCCGGAAGTATTTTCAGCCGAACCAAGAGATGCGAGCCATCAACACCGGGTTTTATAGCTTACCGCTCGATAGCTCGGGCAGTTTGATTATCATGCCTCCGCTCTGGTCGATTGGGATAGATGATCAAGTCTATTTCGTCAATGCGATCGATGGAACGGTCGAGCACGTCGAGTTTGAAAAGAAAGAATGAAAGGAGTGATCGCGTGACTTTACAGTATAGTGTATTAGCGAGTGGATCGACCGGAAACGCCCTCTATATCGAGACGGAACGGACGAAGCTGCTCGTCGATGCCGGATTGACCGGAAAAGCGATGCAGCAACGCATCGAAGCCATCGGTCGGTCGTTTGAGGGGATCGACGCACTACTCGTCACCCATGAGCACTCCGACCATATCAAAGGTGTCGGTATATTAGCACGAAAGTATAACTTACCGATTTATGCGAATGCGAAGACATGGACGGCGATGGAAGCGAACATCGGCAAGATTGATCCCGCCTTGAAGTTTCAAATCGAAGTCGGAGATGTGAAACAGTTCGGCGATATCGAAATCGAGACGTTCAACGTGAGCCATGATGCGGCAGACCCGATGTTTTATCAGTTTGCCCATGACGGGAAACGTTTGGCTCATATCACCGATACGGGTTATGTCTCGGACCGGATGAAAGGGGTTATCCGTGGAGCAGACGACTTCATCTTTGAGTCGAACCATGACGTCTCGATGCTCCAGATGGGGCGTTATCCATGGAGTGTCAAACGACGTATCCTCGGCGATTATGGGCACGTCTCGAACGAAGACGCGGCCATCGCGATGAGTGAGGTCATCGGTGACCAGACGAAACGGATCTATTTGGCCCACTTGAGCAAGGACAACAACATGAAGGAGCTCGCGCAAATGAGCGTCTCGCAAACACTCGGCATGCGAGATATCGATTTAAATCGAATCAAATTGTGCGACACGGACCCGACAAACCCCACTTCACTCGTTTCTTTATAAGGAAACTTGGGAAAAGACAGGTATCACACTGTCTTGAAGGGGGGACGCGTCGTGAACGAAGAGAGACACCATGAGTATGAACCTCAAGACGTCGAACCTGAAGCACACGAAGCAAATGAAACAAACGAACAACAATCGACGTACCCATCTCGGAGCGAATGGCGACCGAAGCAAGAGGAGCACGTACGCCATAAGCCGAGACCAAATATAAAACCGTTGTTACTCGGAGGGGTTGGCGGATTCTTAGGAGCGGCTTTGTTTTTTGTCATTGTGATGCTCTGGGATTCGCCGACCTCTCGTTTTGTGACGAATGAACTGACACGGACCGAACAGGCCGTCACCGTCACAGAATCGGACGTGACGACGGCCGTACTTGGTGCCAAGACGTCCGTCGTCAGCATCACGAATATCCAGCGCGCCTTCACCTCGGACTCGCAGTGGGAGGCGGGTGCCGGCTCTGGCGTCATTTATAAAGTAGAAGGAAACACGGCTTATATCGTCACGAACTTCCACGTCATCGAAGAAGCGGACGAGGTCAACATCGCCTTCTCCGATGGTCAAATCGCATCGGCAACCATTTTAGGCGAAGACCCGCTTAACGACTTGGCTGTCGCCGAAGTTGAACTGCCGAAAAATATCGATGTGGAGCCGATTGTTCTCGGTGACTCTACCGTCCTACAGGCCGGCGAGACCGTCATGGCCATCGGAAATCCGCTCGGTGTCTTCTCAAACTCGGTCACCCGTGGTATCGTCAGTGGTGTCGAGCGGACGGTGCCGGTCGATACGAACAGCGACGGCTTGATGGATTATAACGCGGAAGTCATTCAGACGGATGCGGCCATCAACCCGGGAAATTCGGGTGGTGCCTTGATCAACATTCGTGGAGAGCTTGTCGGAATCAATTCGATGAAAATCGCCGAGGCGAGCGTAGAAGGGGTCGGATTCTCCATTCCCGTCAACGTGGCGCTACCGGTCATTGACATGTTAGAACGCGACGGTAAGGTGACACGGGCTCAGCTCGGGGTCACGATTCAGGAAGTCATCGCCGTACCTGGTAACATCCGGGAAGAGTATGGAATCTCATTCGACCAGGAAGACGGTGTCTTCGTCGAAGAGGTGACACCGGGTAGTCCGGCTGAAGAAGCGGGACTTCGGGTCGGGGACGTCATCACAAAAATCGGAGACCGGGAGATCAAACGATACGTCGATTTACGTGATGCGTTGTATCGCGATGCGACGGTCGGTGATACGATTACGATTGAGTATTTACGTCGCGGGGAAGCAAGAGAAACCGAGGCGACCTTAACTGAAGCAACATAAAGAAGCGGCGACGCTTCTTTTTTAAGGAGGAAAAACTGTGGAAAAAAAAGTATGCAAGGAACATGTTGAAATCGCTTTAGACATCATTGTGGATGAGACGGGGGAATACCCGTTACTAGAGGAATTATCCACAAGTGGACAAGTGGCATGTGAGTTCTGTGATGCCGATGCAACATATGTTGTGTCAAGCAAAAACTAATTATCAACATGTGGATTTGTGGATAACTCTGTGGATAACCCTATGGATAACTCCAAAAAAACTGTGGAAAAAGGAAGAATTGGATGAATATTTCAATTATCACGGTCGGCAAACTGAAAGAAAAATATTTAAAACAAGGAATTGCTGAGTACACAAAGCGGCTTTCCACCTATGCAAAAGTGCAGGAAATCGAGGTGTCAGACGAAAAAGCACCCGAGCATTTGAGTGAGGCAGATATGTTACTAGTAAAACAAAAAGAAGGCGAGCGCATTTTGGCGAAGATATCCCCAGATACGCACGTCATCGCCTTGGCGATTCAAGGAAAGCAGCGAACGAGTGAAGAGTTCGCCCGTGAACTCGATCAACTCGCGACGTATGGAAAGAGTAAAATCGCCTTCGTCATCGGAGGATCACTAGGATTATCCGATGATGTAATGAAACGAGCGAACGATACGATCTCGTTCTCGAAAATGACATTCCCCCATCAACTCATGAAGCTCGTATTGTGTGAGCAGATATATCGGGCGTATCGAATCAATCGGAATGAACCGTATCATAAATGAGTGAGATTTCTGAAGCTCGAGAACTAACAAACGCTTTGTTCTCTGCATGAAATGAATAAAGCTGACAACAGCGAGAAAAGTTGCGATTGTAATTCAATTCATCTAAGTTGAACCTCAAATTTATGTTGTTAATCTAAGTATTAATAAGAAAATTTGAGGTCACGGATGATTGATGAATCATAAAAGTAAATGATGCACTGTGAATTACACTGACATACGCTTCGCTACTTTATCTAAAAATCTTTTTCTTCGATGATCTTTCCCACTACTCGTAAACGAACTATTCAACCATTTCACATTTTTAAGTCCAATCCCTTTGAATGTTCTACGAATAAGGGTCCCCTCAATCGGGTTCCCGGCCAGATATCTTAAATACCACGTGGGCACTTCCGAAGTGGAAATGACAGTGGTTTTTTTAATATGGGTGAGTAATCCTTTCAATCCAGTAGATTCCTCTACATAGGCAAAGTTTTTCAACATGACCTTGTCAAAAAAACCTTTTAAAATAGCTGGAACATCAAACCACCAAACAGGGAAGATAAAAACTAATTCATCACTGTCGCTTAGCATCTTCTGATATTGGTTCACTAAGGGATCTCGGGATTGACCTTTCGAATAAAGAGATAAATCAGATTCACTTAATACAGGATTGAATTGATCCTTATTTAAGTCAATGATTTGATAATCTTTTTTCCTATGGACTAATTGTTCAATTGTTGTGTCCATAATAGATTTATTGAAACTACCATGCCATGGATGAGCAAGAATAATCGTTGTTTTCATAGGTGGTCCTCCTAGTGTGATTAGATCCTGGACAAATTTAAAATTGAGCATATGTCATAATTTGAACAATTGCTCAATTTATATATCTGCAATATAATGCTCGTGTAGACACTGCGTCAATAAGTATAGAGGTATTTATACAAAACTCTCATTTTGTACAAATTAAGGAGTACTTATGCTAAAACAACAACCAATAAATACGAATTCTAAGAGATCAATCAATCTTTTAGTGGATACTATGTTGGAATTAATGCGTCGAACGAGCTTTACGAGTATCACCATATCAGAACTTACTAAAACTGCGGGATTGGCGCGAAATACATTTTATGCTCACTTTGATACGAAAGAAGATGTACTAACCTATCATATGTATCAAATATTTCGGAAGAGGATCCAACTTGCATCAACAGAAGCAAAACAAGAGCAACTTGATTTCGATACGTTGTATTTTGAGATATGGAGTGACAATCTTGAATTTTTGAATCTTCTAAAAGAAAATGATTTACTTCCGATTTTGAATCGCTTTGAGGAGCATTTCGATTTACTCTGTACAGATTTTCAAATTTATGAGAATTGTAATGTATCTGAAAAAGCGGAAGCATATGCGAATGCGGTATACGCGGATTCATTGGCAAGCATTATGAAAAGGTGGATGAAGACCGGCATGAAAGAAACTCCACAAGAGTTAAGTGAGATTTTTAAAGAGTTTATTCGGTAAACGTTGTTTAAAGTTTGCTCGGAATTGACGCAGGATTCACATATTCAGTTTCACAAATAACGAATCAAAACATAGGAGCGCTTTATGAACCACACCATCAATCTTCTTACAAAAAGAATAAATCAAGACTTTTTAAACACCTTCGAACGCTTTCAGGAAACTCATCGCATCTATGCCGCAGATTCAAATGGTGAGCTTTATCAAAAAGACGAGCATTACATCGATGAATGGGATGATGCGAAAAAACAACAGGTCATTGAGATTCTCAACTACTACATCGACCGTGGCGGTGTTGTTGTGGCAATCCAAAAAGGCGAGACGCTACTCGGTTTTGCCGGACTAAATGGACGACCGCTCGGAAAAGAGGGACAATATCTGAACCTCGGTTTCATTCATGTGAGTCGTCCTAATCGCGGACATGGGCTTGGGAAAGTACTGTTTGAACAAGTTTGCCAGGCAGCGGTCGAACGAGGCGCGAAAAAGTTATACATCGGTGCGAATCCGGCTATTGATACGTATCATTTTTATAAAACGATGGGATGCACATTAGCCGAAGAGATTGTGTCAGAAGTGTACGAAGAAGAACCACTCGACTTACAACTCGAATATGTTTTATCATTTCCTGAGACTGCATCATAACGATGTGGTCTTTTTCATGCAAAAAATCGCTTAACTTCAAGCTTTATCTCCTATGAAGAATTGAGGATTTCGAAAAATTGTGATAGAATCACAAGGCAAATGATTATCATTATCAGTCAATAATAATAGATGGAATCGAATAAGTTGGAGTGAACGTGAAAGGATGAATACAATGAGCACGCTTGAAGCATATAACATGGCATTTAAAAACGGATTGGAATTAGAGGACGATGTGATTCTCGAGGACATGAAGCTCGGAGAATCGACGGAATGGGATTCGATTGGACACATGACCCTCATCGCCGAAATCGAGGATGCGTTTGACGTCTATATCGACTCGGATGAAATGACAGAGTTCCATTCGTATCAGTCTGGTATCGCGTTGCTGCAGCGTCTCGGTGTGGACATCCAGTCATGACGCTTTTTCAAACACTCGAGCAGTACACCGATCGTGAGGCGGTCTATGCAGACCGCTCTTATTCGTACAAAGAGATGTTGGAAGTCGGGGACTCGATTTGTCAGGAAGTCGGCGAACGGTCACTCGTCTTCTGTTTATGTGCCAACCGAGTCGAGTCGCTCTTCGGATATGTCGGCTTTCTCCGTGGACGGGTCGTCCCGGTCTTACTCGATGCAGATATTCCAGTAGAACAATTACAGAAGTTGATGGAACGGTATCAACCGACTCATGTCTGGGCTCCTGAGACGAGGGAGGATTTGGCGAACTCGTTGGATTCCTTCTATGGCTATGGTGGCTACGCCTTATTTGAAACCGAAACATCGGTTCACCACGAACTTCATGAAGAGCTGGCCCTTCTGTTGACGACATCAGGTAGTACTGGAAGTCCAAAACTTGTACGCCTCACGTATAACAATCTATCAGCTAACGCCACATCGATCATCGACTATCTCGACATCGATCAAACGGATAAACCAATCACGACGCTGCCGATGAACTATTCGTATGGACTCTCCATCATCAACAGTCATCTGTTGAAAGGGGCGGCCCTCATCCTGACAGACCGCTCGATCGTTCAAAAGGAGTTTTGGGAGCTGTGTCGTGCCGAGCAGGCGACGACGTTTGGTGGGGTCCCGTTTCATTATGAGATGTTGAAACGATTGAAGTTTGAGACGTACGACCTCCCAAGTCTGAAGAAGTTGACGCAAGCCGGTGGCAAGTTAGATCCGAAGCTTGCGCAGCACTTCTCAACAGTATGTGAAGAAAAAGGGATTCAATTTTTCATCATGTACGGTCAGACGGAGGCGACGGCCCGGATGTCGTATTTACCGGATCGGATGCATGCGAAAAAAGCCGGTAGCATCGGAATTGCCATCCCTGGTGGAACGCTCACGTTGCGTGACGAAGCCGGAAATGACATCAAAGAGGCGAACGTGACGGGCGAATTGGTGTATCAAGGCGACAACGTGTCGTTTGGGTATGCGACCTCGTTAGCGGACCTTTCAAAAGGTGATGACAATCACGGTGTTTTACGAACAGGTGACATGGCGTATCGCGACGAGGATGGATATTTCTTCATCGTCGGCCGAATCAAGCGCATGATCAAACTGTATGGCAGTCGAATCAGCCTAGACGAAGTCGAGGCGCTCCTTCGAGAGCATGGACATGATTGCGTCTGTGCCGGGGAAGACGACCGACTATATGTGTATACGTTACAGGACGACGTTACGCATATAAAAAAAATCATGAAAGAACAAATCAAGGTGAAAGGTGTTCGGGTGATGCAGATTGACGAGATTCCGCGTAATGCGTTCGGAAAGATTCGTTATGCCGCGTTACCGAAGCGAGAACTTGTGACCACCTGATTGTCAGGAATCGGTACATCATCAAGTTTCATAGCATCAGGTGGTAAATATGACTTTTATTTCGATTGAATTCCTCTTATTTTTAACACTCATCGTTGGAACGTACTATATGGTTCCACATCGATACCGTTGGGTGCTCCTTTTGTTGGCGAGCTATGTCTTTTACGCCACGTTGAGCGTTCAATTCATCCCGCTACTGTTGATCAGTACGGCCTTCACGTACGTCATCGGGATTTTGATTGAGAAGCAGGAAAAGAAAGGGCAGAAGAAACGACTCATGTGGGTCGGTGTCTCGGTTCTCGTATTCTTCCTCGGCTGGTTCAAATATTTTAATTTCGTCAATGACTCGCTCCGTTCGTTCGCCGCATGGAGCGGATTCGATTATGACGTCCCGTATAAAGAGGTCGTCTTACCATTGGCGATTTCCTTTTATACGTTCCAGGCCATCAGTTACGTCGTGGACGTCTCGCGAGGGAAGCAAAAAGCAGAGCGTCATTACGGCTATTTCTCGGTCTATTTTGCCTTCTTCCCGCAACTCGTGGCGGGTCCGATTGAGAGGGCGAAAAAGCTGCTTCCGCAACTGAAGACGGAGCAACATCTCGACTACGACAATATCAGCTATGGGATTCAGCGCATCATTTGGGGATTCTTCAAGAAGACGTTGATCGCTGACCGATTGGCCCCGATTGTCGCAAGTGTGTTCAATAGCCCGGACCCGACTGGTTCGGAGATTGTGCTCGCGACGATGTTGTTCTCGATTCAACTGTTCGCCGACTTCTCGGCATGCAGTGACATCGCCATCGGCTGTGCACGCTTACTCGGGATTCGCTTATCGGAAAACTTCAAGCAGCCACACTTCGCCGTATCGATCGCCGACTTCTGGAACCGCTGGCATATCACGCTTTCGATGTGGCTACGGGATTATATCTTCATGCCACTCGCGAAAGGAAAGAAAAAACGTGAACAGATTTATGGTGCCATCCTTGCGACGTTTTTAGTTAGTGGGATTTGGCACGGAGCCGCATGGAACTTCGTCTTATGGGGACTCATTCATGGAATCTATCGCGTCTTCGGAGACCATACGAAACAGCAACGTGAAAAAATGGCGTCATGGGTCGGATTTGACCGCGTGCCGGCACTGCATCGGTGGTGGAAAATCGCCATCACGTTCCAGCTCGTCTGTTTCTCACGTGTCTTCTTTCAGTCGCACTCGATGGCAGAAGCGTTCTCTCATGCCAAACTGTACGTGACGCCTTCTTCATGGGCACCGTCAGGCATGATTCAGGCGATTCAAATGTTCTCGTTACTCGATTTGATCATCTTCCTCGTCGTCTTTGTCGTCGTTCACCTGTTCCAACATATCGAACGGACGAAAGGTTCGACTTGGGATTGGATGGCACGTCAGTCTGCCGTGACGAGCGTGGCCATCAACTTGTTCTTGATTGTCTCAGCCTTCTTGTTTGGTGTGTCGAGTCAAGGATTTGTATACGGTGGGTTTTAAGATGCACGGAAAGGAATTAGCATGAAGCGTTTAGGAATTAAAATCGTCGTTGTGTTACTCGTCATGATCGCCATCTTCATTCCCGTTAACGAGTTTGTGAAAGATTCGTGGGAATATAATAACAATCGGGCAGTCCTTGCCTTCAAGGAAGACCCTCATCCTGTCGACATCATCAATTTGGGGACGTCCCACGCGATGTACGGGTATTATTTTAAACCGACCGGATTGTCGCATCTCGATTTGGCGTTACCGAGTCAACCGATTGAATATGACTTGAAGATGTTAAAAGAATACGATGAGCACCTGAAGCCAGGTGGGGTCGTGATCGTGTCCTTATCTCAAATCACCTTCAGCAACTCGGACGTCGGACGGAAGGAAATCTACTACCGTGTATTGGAACGGGAAGATATCGAGTCGGCCAGTCTGTTTCAATATTATACGCATGAACAGTTCCCAGCATTGAACAGCGGAAGTGCCTATGCCGCCATTTCCCGGGAAATCCGAGATTTTCGCTTTGATGCGCATAAGCCATGGGAGAATGGTGGACTGAACTACTCAGAGCGTAAGTATGAGGAAGTGGCCGCTCAATATGAGAACGCTGTGAACAATCATGAGATTGAAAAAAACATGGCACATTTACAAGACATCATCGATTACTGTAAACAACAAGGGTATCGTGTCGTCTTGGCGATGGAGCCGGTCCACGCGTCATACCATACGTATTTTGATGAAGAAGTCATGGAGCGCCTCGTGTTTCAGCATTTAGAGAAGCTGGATTTAGATGTCCCGTTCCTCAATTATATGGGGGATGAACGATTCATTTATGAGCAGTCGTTCTTCCATAACCCTGACCATTTGAACGGTGATGGGCGCACGCTGTTGTCTTCACTCGTTTATGAAGATTTGAAGCGACTGGGGTATATTGAAGGAGAATGACGCGATATTCAATCAAAAAGAATGCTTGCGAACGACCAAAATACTACTAGCAACGACAGAAACGTAACGAAAACGATTTTGTTCGATACTCGTTGTTCTGAAAAGCGTCGAAATAGTGGGATGGCTATCGCTTGACCGATGACGACAGATAAAAAGATGATCACCATTTCGATGAATAGAGAAAAGTCGTTAAGGGCAGTAAATGTAACTGCTGAAAAGATGATAATAGAACTGACTAGTGTGATGAAGAAACGTTGTTTATTCAATCAAATCTCTCCCTTCTCTCATCATTACGTGTATGCTTTAGAAAAGATTCAAATAGACGGGGAGTGATTCCAATCGAAACGATCTATTTAGCCGGAGGATGTCTATGGGGCGTTCAAGAATTCGTGAAGACGTTACCCGGCGTCCTTTCAACTGAAGCAGGACGCGCGAACGGTACGACCGATACGTTAGACGGAGAGTATGACGGTTACGCGGAGTGTGTCAAAACAACGTTCGATCCGGACGTAGTGACGGTCGAGGATTTGATGCATTACTTGTTCGAAATCATCGACCCATACAGTGTCAACCAACAAGGGATTGATGTCGGGGAGAAGTATCGAACGGGCGTCTACAGTGAGGACCCACGACATTTGATGGAGGCGCAAGCGTTCATTGATCGACGCTCGGATGCGAAGCGGATTGCT
Source organism: Exiguobacterium marinum DSM 16307 (assembly GCF_000620845.1). GTDB lineage: Bacteria > Bacillota > Bacilli > Exiguobacteriales > Exiguobacteriaceae > Exiguobacterium > Exiguobacterium marinum. The sequence goes on along the minus strand of NZ_KK211189.1, from coordinate 389,307 downwards.
GTTGAAGTCAAGCCGCTCACGAACTATGTGCGAAGTGCGGACGAACATCAGGACCGTCTGACGCGTTGCCCGGACGATTATTGTCACATCCCGAAAGACGTGTTAATAAAATATCAGACCATATAGCCATTGAAAGCGTCTCTTCTGAGATGCTTTTTTAGATGAAAAAGTAAAAGAAGGAGTCTTTCACTCGAATTGAACTGAACCCAGAAAGGGGCACATTTATAAAAATTGCCCCATTCGTGAATATTCATGAGCATCTGAGTGACTGTTCAGCCTCCTATTATTTCTTTGGAACTAGTAACCGATCAGGACTGGTATAATGGGTGACATGGATGGAGAGAAAAGAAGAGGTGGATGGAATGAACAAGAAAGAGATTGCGGCGATTCGCCGGCAGTTCAAAGTGAATGCGACCAAACTTAAGATTGCTGATCTATATACGATTTACATCCGACAGGAAACGAATGAGATTTACTACGAAGAGTTGCGTCCGTTCCCGTTCTTAGAAGAAGAACAGCAGGAACTGTTTTTGACGAACTTCAAAAAAGTGCTCGGCGGGAAGCTAGATGAAAAGTTGTTCGAAGTGAAGTTCCAATATCCGGAGGAAGGTCAAGTCGACCATACGCAAGGGTTGCTCTATGAAGGACTCCGTACGGAAGAGACCGACGTCTGGACGGACTATATGCAGCGCGTCGCGTTGAAGATGGTGAAAGACACGCCGTTTGAGAAAGATATGGTCGTGACGTTCATTCGGGGGAATTACAATAAGCCGACGAACCGATATTCTGAAGAGTCTGAGATTCACGCGAACGATGAAGTGTATACGACGAAGTTCATCCTCGGTAGCATCAGTCCGACAGAACTTCCGAAAAAATCACTCGTCTTCGACTTCGTCGAGCGGGAATTCAAAGCCAGCTTGATTGTAAATCCGATCATCAAACTCGAGGCGCCAATCGGTGGATTCTTATTCCCGTGTTTCACGGATAACGCGGCCGATGTGAACCATGTGCTTTACTCGGCGCATAAAGCGCATCAACCGGATATGACGTTCATCGAGAACGTGTTGAACGGTTCGGAAATCGTCACGGCAGTGGAAGAGAAGGCGGTCTTCGAAGAAGTGGTTAAAGCTGTCATCGGGGAAGAAGTCAATTCCCGGACACTCGCGACCGTTTACGATGAGATCAATCAAATCATTGTCGCCGAAGAAGAGAACGAACAGGAAGAAGAGAGGGTAGCGATGCTCGACTCCCGTGCGGTCGAGGTCGTCTTACGGGCGAGCGGTGTGGAAGATGTGACGACGGAGAAGGTCGAACAGGCGTTCAAACAAGTCGTCGACGACACGAAATATGAGATGAAAGCGACGAGTGTCGTTCCGAAATATACGTCGAAATCAATCAAAATCAATACGAAAGTCGCCAATATCTCGGTCAGTCCTCAAGACTTGAAATACGTGAAGCAAGTGAATTATAAAGGAAAACCATGTCTCTTAATCGAAGTAGAAGAGGAGACAGAGATCGAAGGATTCAAGCTCATCTCTGAAGAGTCACTAGACTGATTGGGGGAAAATCGATGCATCCGATCGAGTTGATTGAACATGTTGCATTTTTCATCCTGCTTGCCATCCCACTATTACTTGCGCTAGCATTGCGTGGAAAATGGAGACTCGGTATGGTTGGCGTTGCATTGCTGATTGTTATGACGTACGGTACGTTCTATTTTTCACGCCCTGTTCTTATAGCGGAGCGGGTCGCAGAAGACAAGCACCTCGTTGACATGTATCTCGCTGAGCAGTATCCGGACGAAACATACAGCATAAGAACAATCCCGTTTCGCGCGGATGGTTTCGAACACACGAATCCGTATACGATCTACGTCACATTTACAAATGAACCGAACGCAGAATACTACTATCGCGTCGATGAAAAGAATGACGTGTCGATCTCGGGATTCACAGGGAACGTTCAAGATTTTCGATTCAAGTGAAGGGTCCAAGGCTTAAACCTTGGGCTCTTTTTTGACAATCAAGTGAGGAAGGTTGAATTCAATCTTTGATACAGGTATGATGCAGATGAAAACGTTTTCTAAAAACTATATTTTTTTACCGTTTATCGAAAGCGCTTTCGATGTTTGTCGAATAACGAAAAAGCCTCAAAGACGAACATCATCTTTGAGGCTGGGTATGCATTATTTATGAGCTTTGCTTACTTTAAGTTTCTTCCCTTTGATTGGCGTCGTTTCCATCGCCTGAAGGACGATCGAACCTTTTCCGTTGAGGATATCGACGTACGTCATCTGGTCGTTGATCGTGATGATTCCGATGTCGTCAGCGGATACTCCAGGGATTTTTGCAATCGTTCCAACGAAGTCGACGGCACGAAGTTTTTTCTTCTTCCCGCCACTGAAATGGAGCTTCATGATGTCTTGATTGATGCGAGCCGTCTTGTTGTTGCGAACGACGCGTCGTCCGCTCAACTTTTGCTCAAAGGCATCTTGGTTAGCCGCGACTTCCGCTTCTGTCGGAGCATCGATCATCGGAATCTCGAATTGAACGTAAGATTCGATGGCTCCGATGAGGCGCTCTTCCTGACGGGTCATGAGTGTGATGGCCGTCCCTTGTTTGCCGGCACGACCGGTACGACCGGTACGGTGCACGTAGCTTTCTTTTTCGACAGGAACGTCATAGTTGACGACGAGCTCGACGTTATCGACATCGATTCCGCGCGCTGCGACGTCTGTCGCCACGAGGTAACGGAAGTTGCCCATCTTGAATCCGTTCATGACGGCGAAGCGATCTTCTTGCTCGAGTCCACCGTGGAGACGTTCAGCCGAGTAACCGGCTTTGTCGAGCTCAGCGTACACCGTATCGACGTTCTCTTTCGTTCGACAGAAAATCATACAGCTGTCCGGGTTCTCGACGACCGTGATGTCTTGAAGCACAGCAAGTTTCTCATTCCGATGAACCGGGAGGAGACGGTGTTCGATTGTCGAAGCCGTCATACCTGTCGATTCGATGGCGACACGCGCAGGAGCATTCATATGCTTCTGACAGAGGCGTTCGATATCTTGTGGGAACGTCGCAGAGAAGACCATCGTCACGCGTTCGTTTGGCAACTGCTGAAGAATCTTCTCGACGTCAGCGAGGAAGCCACGGTTGAGCATCTCATCCGCTTCATCGATGATCAAGTATTCGATACGGTCGAGTGAGAGGGTTTCGCGCTCGATGTGGTCCATGAAGCGTCCTGGCGTACCGACGACGATATGTGTCTTTTGCTTCAACTCTTCACGCTGTTTCGAGAACGGTTCTTTCCCGTAGACCGCAGTCGCTTTGATTCGTTTGAAACGTCCGATGTTCGTCATATCTTCTCGGACTTGAACGGCGAGTTCGCGTGTCGGTGTCAAAACGAGCACTTGGGGTTTATTTTCAGCCCAGTCGATGAGCTCGATGACCGGAATACCAAAAGCGGCAGTCTTTCCGCTTCCTGTCTGTGCTTTGACGATTAAGTCTTCTCGTTCGAGCGCACGCGGGATGACCTGCTGTTGTACTTCGGTAGGTGATTCGTATTTCATAATGCCTAGCGCACGAGTGATCTCGTCGCTCAGGCGATAATCAGTAAATTGCTGTTTGTTCATGGGTAACCTCATTCTTTCGTGAAAACTTCTGCTACAGAAAATTTCAATGTCTATTTGCAATACAGTCCATTATAGACCGAAAGTTGGTAGGAAAGCGAATGACAATCCATTATCCGAAGTCAGGCAGCGTCGGATCGGGTTGAATTGCATAAAAAATAAATTGATCATGAACATCTTCTATCTGGTCAATCAACTCTTCATTATGTTGTCGATATGCGTCTAATAATTGAGGGCATATGTAGTGGATGGTTCCATCTTCTCGAGCCAGACTAGCGGTCTCTTCGGCATCATATTGTAAAACTAACGGTTGTTGGCATGCTGTGCAGCAACCAATCTCCATCTTGTTAAAACCGATTTTCGCTCCTTCGATGAAACAAGAATCACAATAACGTTTGATGAGATCACCAAAGTGACCGAGTTCATCTGTATGGATGACGTCATGTTCGTTCAATGATTTGTTGCAGCTAACGCAGTTGTACATCAATAACACTCCTTTAGTGATCTGTTCCAACAACGTATCATGCGATGAGTCGATGTACAACTTTACCCATGAACAATATTTTTATGGGTTAAAGAATATCGAAAGAAAGGGGCTTACATAATGGAATCCGATTATGAACATCTCGTCCAACACCTTCAACAAGACCAATATCGAACATACGCGAACCACCTCGAAACCATCATCAAACCTATTCCAGATTCAGACCGTACTGGAGACCTCGACCCACGCGTGTTCGCGACACTGGCCATGAATCATTCAGATGACGAACCGGACGTGGCGTTCAATCTCGAGGCAGCACGCGCCGGCATGGGCTGGCCAAATCAGGATCAGACAACGATTGAGATCGCAACGGAATCTCTACTCATTCCAAGTGAGGACGGCGACATCCGGGCCCGTCTGTATCGTCCGCATCATACCGAAGCAATCCCGGCCATTCTCTTCTTCCACGGCGGTGGATTCTTCGGGGGGACGCTTGAGACGATCGAGAATCCATGTAAGCTACTCGCGGAACGGGCGAATGCGGTCGTCATCGCTGTTGATTATCGTCTCGCCCCGGAGCATGCGTTCCCAGCCGGATTGAATGACTGTTACCGCGCCTTTGAATGGGTGTATGAAAATACGACTGAGTTGAACGTCCATCGCGACCGAATCGGCGTCGCCGGTGACAGTGCCGGTGGCAACTTGGCGACCGCTTGCTGTCTGATGGACCAAGAACGAGGGGAACATCGAATCAGTTATCAAGCGCTCGTCTATCCCGTCGTCAATCTAGGATCGATTCCGACAGATGATTTTGAATGGACACTCGATGCGTACGCCATCTCATACCATCACGATTTGATTCGTGGTGTCGTGCTTGCGCTTGCGGATCCAGATTCGCTACTAAATGACCTCTATCTTCAAGGGAAGACGGATCTCAAACATCCCCTCGTATCGCCGTTGTTCGCAGACGATGTCACGGGTCTACCACCTACCCTGATTGTGACAGCCGAGTACGATTATTTACGACTTGAAGGAGAGGCCTATGCACGGAAACTGTCAGGAGCAGGTATTCCGACACGGCTCATTCAATATCGAGGGATGGACCATGCTTTCATCGATAAGTTGGGAGACTATCCACAAGCAGAAGATTGTATGTATGAAATCGCAAATGGACTAAAGGAGCTGACGAAATGAAACAGTATACATTAGATTGGACTCGTTATGAGGAATTGGCACGTCAAGCGGTCGCGGAAGGCGTCGTATTAGTTAAAAACGAACAGAAGACCCTCCCGTTACAGCCTGAAACAAAGCTCGCCGTATTTGGTCGTAGCCAGTTTCATTACTATAAGAGCGGTACCGGATCAGGCGGGATGGTGAACGTCGGACACGTCACGACACCGCTCGAGGCACTACGTGAGCGTACGGACATTCACATCAATGAATCGCTTTATGCGACGTATGAAGAGTGGGTGGCGGAGAATCCGTTTGACCAAGGTGTCGGTTGGGCGGGTGAGCCGTGGTCGCAACAGGAGATGGACGTAACGGACGAACTCGTCGAACAGGCGGTGCAAGAGTCAGATGTCGCGCTCATCATGATTGGACGCACGGCGGGGGAAGACCGTGACAACACGGCCGACCCGGGTAGCTACTTGTTGACGGATATCGAACACGCGATGATCGAGTGCGTCACGAAACGCTTCCAAAAGACAGTCGTCGTCCTAAACGTCGGGAACATCATCGACATGAAATGGGCGGAGCAACCGAGTGCCATCCTCTATGCTTGGCAAGGCGGGATGGAAGGTGGAAAAGGACTTGTCGACGTTCTCGTCGGAGACGTGACTCCTTCCGGGAAACTGACAGATACGATCGCTCGTTCGATCGAGGATTATCCGTCGACAAAGAACTTTGGTCACGCGGATAAAGGAATTTATCAAGAAGACATCTATGTCGGCTATCGCTATTTCGAGACGTTCGCGAAGGATGATGTCTTGTACCCATTCGGGTTCGGACTGTCTTACACGACGTTCAAAACGGAGGTGAAGCATACGGCAGAAACTGATGGTGTCCTAACGGTTGACGTGGAAGTGACGAACACGGGAGACTGTGACGGGAAAGAAGTCGTTCAGCTCTATGTCGAGAAGCCACAAGGGAAGCTCGGGAACCCACTCCGGTCAATGGTCGCGTTCGAGAAGACGTTACTTCTTGAGCCAGGTGAGCGACAGACACTTTCTTTCACCGTCCACATGACTGACTTTGCGAGTTATGACGACTCTGGCGTGACGGGTCATGAATCGAGCTTCGTTTTAGAGGCGGGGACGTATCGGTTATATGTCGGAACAGACGTGCGTTCGGCTGCACTCGCTTTTGAGGTCGAGCAGCGTGAGCAACGTGTCCTTGAGACGTTGAGCGAGAATATGGCACCTGTCCTCCCGTTCGAACGGATGAAACCGATTCAAGGCGAACGAGGGTTTGAAGTGAGCTATGAGTCGACACCGCTTCGCGCCGTTGACGTCGAGACACGTTATTTGGAAGAACGCCCTGAGACGCGAGCGTTCACGGGTGACCAAGGCATCAAATTGAGTGATGTGTACCACGGGAAGGCGTCGCTCGACGCATTTCTAGATCAATTGACGGATGAGGACTTGGCTTGTATCGTCCGCGGACAAGGGATGAACTCACCACGCGTCACACCGGGAACGGCAGCTGCGTTTGGTGGGGTGTCCGACCGATTGAACGAGCTCGGGATTCCAGCGGCCTGTTGTGCCGATGGTCCATCAGGGATTCGCATGGATATCGGGACGAAGGCGTTCGCGCTTCCGAACGGGACATTGTTGGCGTCCACGTTCAACGTCGACCTCGTCGAAGACTTGTTTGAGATGACAGGACTCGAGATGCGGAAAAATCGCGTCGATACGCTGCTCGGACCAGGGATGAACATTCACCGCAATCCGTTGAATGGACGGAACTTCGAGTATTTCTCAGAAGATCCGCATGTGACTGGAAAGATGGCGGTCGCTCAATTAAACGGCATGCATCGAGTCGGCGTGACGGGCACACTCAAGCACTTCAGCGCCAACAACCAAGAGGCACATCGTCACGATATCGATTCGGTCGTCTCGGAGCGGGCGTTACGTGAGATTTATTTGAAAGGATTCGAGATGGCGGTGAAAGAAGGACGTGCAACGTCAATCATGACGACTTATGGTGCGGTCAACGGAATCTGGACGGCTGGACTGTATGACCAAAACACGCGTATCTTACGTGACGAGTGGGGCTTTGAAGGGATTGTCATGACGGACTGGTGGGCAAAAGTGAACTTCCGTGAGGATGAGTCGGCCAACCGTAAAAACACGGCAGCGATGGTTCGCTCGCAAAACGACTTGTACATGGTCGTTGACCGTCCAGACCTCAACTCATTCGAGGACAATACGATGGTATCGCTCGAAGAAGGTGTGGTGACACGAGGCGAGTTGTTGCGGAGTGCGCACAACATTTGTTCATTCATCTTGAAATCACCGGCGATGGAGCGTCTGCTTGGGATTCATGATGGTTCGGTCGAGGTGCTCGGCTTTGAAGACGAAACGAATCAACAGGATGCATTTGAGTTGGACTATCAACATCTCGAAAACGGGGAACACGTTGATTTGTCAGGAATCGATACCTCGACCGGAAACACACACGTCTTCGCTATCTCGGTCGACCAGACCGGAACGTATGACATCACGTTGACTGCCCGTTCGAATGCGGGAGAATTGGCACAGATGCCGGTGACGTTGTTTGCGAACAATATCCCGGGTGCAACGTTCACGTTTAACGGGACGGACGGAGAATGGGTGACGCAGACGAAGCAGATCTTCTTCTTGAATCAGCATAATTATCTCCAGCTTTATTTCGCGTTGAACGGATTAGAAGTGAAGGACGTGTCCTTCACGCTCGCAGATGAATTCAGTATGAAGAACGGCTGAGCCGCCCTTTTGCCGATTCATTGAATTCGGTATAATTGAAGGAACGACACATCGCAAAGGAGGCGCATACCCGTGGAAAATCGGCTTCGATTTTCTAGGTCTTCACGCACTCATGCAAAGCCATTTGGACGAAAGGCGATCACTTGCATGGGGCGAAACGAATACCTTGATCGCTTGATTTAACGTAACCCACTTGGCTTTGCTCCCTTATCGAATTGGATTCATTCAATAAGGAGCGAGGTATGATGAAGTACGTCAATGCGCAACACATTCTGCCAGAACGATTGTTGCAAGAGGTGCAACAATACGTACAAGGTGAAACGTTATATGTGCCGACCCCGACCGACACGAAACGGAAGTGGGGAACGGTCAACGGAGGGAAACAATTACTTGAGAAACGAAACGAAGCCATACGCGCAGCGTTTCGGAACGGAGAGCGAATCGAAAGTCTGGCCATATCCTATCATTTGGCGACGCACACGATTCGAAAGATTGTATACTGCTCGACATGAAGGAGGTACGACTAGTTCGCTAGTCGTACCTTTTTAGGTCGACTATGTTTCTTAATCAAAGTGTACACAGTAAGGAAGCGTCGTCTCCTGTAAACTGAGGATTGAGGAAGGGGGCGACAAGATGTCAGATCCATTTATTCAAAACGAACAATATAATCTCATCAAAGAACAAGTGAGGCTCGTCAAAGAGAGTCGAATGCAAAGCTTGCCGCCTTCTGTTTTGCGGGCAGTCATCGACTTGGCACAGTCGAAAGTGATTTATGCATTCCCTGAGGCAACGACTGAACAATTGAAGCTTTTACAGTTCTCGACGTTACAGACGAACGAAGCGTTCGAAGAGTACATGCAACAATTACAAGAATGGGTTCAACCATTTCCCGTCGTATCTGCCGAGCAGCTGAAGGATTTGTTCCCGAAACAGAAGAAGCTTCGCTTACCGGAGCTAGCCGATGTTGATTTTGGACGACTCACTTATTTGAGTTGGAACGATGGACGTTCCAAGCAAAAGTTGATGATTTGTCAACATGAAGGTCGATTGATTGGCATCGTATGTAAACCGAGCACGAATACGAAGAAAAACATATGTGCCTTCTGTAATCAGTTCACGGACGTGACGTACTGCGTTACGATCACGAAAGCGAAACAAGCGAAAAATCCGGACTATTACAAAGCCATCGGCACATACATATGTGTAGACAGTAAGACGTGCAACGAACATATCACGAGCCAAGAGGCTTTGCATACTTTTGTTCATAAAGCGTTACAGGCCTGACGAGGGAGTCAGGCTTTTTATTTTTCATAAAATACTGTACAACCTTTCCGATATCCCTTTAGATAGAATCCAAGAAGTTTCAATCTAGAAAGAAGGGAATGAATGAAACACGTAGTCATTTTTGATATGGAATGGATCGTTGGATTACAGAAACATATAGCATTCAACAAATCGAAACGTTGGATAAAGGCGATTTAGTGTCAGAAATCGTGAAGAAGTATGAACTGCCGGATGGCTTCGTGGTAGGTGACCGATTATCGGAAGTTCTCGAAACTGTATCAAAAGAAACTGTTTCGTGATAAGTGAATCGATTTCAAGATTGGACTCGTACGTAAAGGACTACATAAAATCGGAGGGATCATCATGCACACGCTTTACATGAAACAAAAAGTGTTCAGTTTACGCGGGCGCTTCACCATCAAGGATGCAGACGGACATGACCAATATTTCATCGAGGGTAGCTTTATGAAGTTTCCAAAAACATTTGAAATCAAAGATACGAACGGTCAGACGGTCACGACGATCACAAAAAAGACGTTCAGCTTTTTGCCGAAGTTTTTCGTAGAAGTGGACGGCACAGATATGATGACCATCTCGAAAGAGTTTTCATTCTTCAAACCGAAATATTCCATCGATGCAGCCGGGATCGATGTCCAAGGCGATTGGTGGGACATGGATTTTGATGTGACGAAGAACGGACATTCTATCGGAAGTGTGCAAAAGAAATGGTTCACGTGGGGAGATAGTTACGAGATTCGTGTCGAAGAACCAGAGATGGAGCACCTTCTCATCTCCATCGTCGTAGCAATCGATTGTGCGAAAGCCGATCAAGCAGCAGCATCTAGCGCTGCAACATAAAGGGGAGGATCTAATGGAATTTTGGGACGTCTATACGGTGGACCGAGAAAAAACCGGTCGCACGTGGCAACGGGGAAGTCGATTGCCAAAAGGCGAGTATCACCTTGTCATTCACGTGTGTATCTTTAACCAGAAGGGCGAGATGTTGATTCAACAGCGCCAACCGTTCAAGGAAGGTTGGGCCAACATGTGGGATATCACGGTCGGAGGAAGTGCCACGGTAGGGGATACGAGCCAACAAGCCGCCATGCGGGAGCTCGAAGAGGAGATTGGGCTCAAGCTTGATCTATCTCAGACACGACCGCATCTGACAGTCAATTTTGATGAAGGGTTTGACGACATTTATCTGGTCGAAATGGAAGTGGATTTGAATGAGCTGACGCTTCAAGAATCTGAGGTGCAAGCCGTAAAATGGGCGGATGAAGCGACGATTCTGCAGATGATTCAACAGCATGAATTCATACCGTATCATACACCGATGATACCGTTACTTTTTGCCATGCGAGGACAATGGGGAGGAATCAATCAACATGCATTCATACAAATGGATCAATGAACCAAAAACGATTAACGGGCTTGACCCGTTGACTTTTCATACGCTGCCAGATACGGACTTTTGGCGAAACACACATTACGGATTCAATCGTATGACGGCACATGCGTTATTGACAGATGTCAAAGCCAAACGATTTACATGTCGGGCGACAATCCAAATGGAGCCGATCCATACATATGATCAGGCTGGGATCGTCTTATATGTGAACGATGACCATTGGATCAAGACGTCTGTCGAGTACATTCCGGAAGGACCGTCCCACCTTGGCGCGGTCGTCACCTCACATGGCTATTCGGATTGGTCGACACGTGATTTTTCAAATGAGATGATTCGCAATCCATTGACGTTTGAAATGGTTTATACCGACGGGGATGTGGAGATTTTCTTTGAATATGGTGACGGTATGCGTGAACAGCTTCGCATCGCTCACCTTCACGATGTGTCGACGTTACGCATCGGTCCATATGCCTGTAGTCCGGATGTGAATGCGACAGGGTTTGACGTAACTTTCTCCAAGTGGGAACTGAGGGAAGCATCGACGTGAGTCGGTGCTTTTTTATGTGTCAGTTTGATTTCACTTCCGAAAAGTGGTTGAAGTTTTAGCAAAGAAAAATCTATAATGAAATTAACGAAAGCGCTTTCGGAAATCGCTTTCAAAAGAACGGAATGACATATTGCCATCACTTATCCTGAAGGAGGACACATGATGAAGAAATGGGTTGCACTCGCACTCGGGACAGGTCTTGTCCTGTCATTGCCACAAGAGGTGCCGGCTGAAAAGAGTTCAAAAGCCTACGACGCTAAGTGGAAACTTGTCTGGTCAGATGAGTTTAGTAAGTCTGAAATCGATCACTCGAAATGGAATTTTGAAACGGGGAACTGGATTGTCGACAAAGACGGAAATCCAGTCGCTGCTGGTTGGGGAAACAATGAGAAGCAATTTTATACGGACAAAAACGAAAACGCTTTCGTGAAAGATGGGAAGCTCGTCATCCGTGCGAAAAAGGAACAAGCATCGGATCAATTCGGCACATATGATTACACATCGGCGAAGTTGACGACGAAGGGTACGTTCAGTAAAACGTACGGTCGTTATGAGATGCGAGCGAAACTTCCGACAGGGAAAGGGCTCTGGCCTGCATTTTGGATGCTCCCAGAAGAAGACCGCTACGGTGGTTGGGCCGCATCTGGTGAAATCGACATCATGGAATCGTGGGGCAGTCAGCCAGATAAAGTCGCTGGTACGATTCACTACGGGGAAACGTGGCCGAACAACAAATATACGGGGAAAGACTATCACTTCGCAGAGGGTGACGGCATCGACAAGTGGCATACATATGCGGTCGAGTGGGAACCAGGTGAGATTCGTTGGTATGTAGACGGTCAGCTCTATCAAACACAAAACGACTGGTATGCGAAAGAAGCGAACAAAGCATCGAAATATAGCTATCCTGCACCATTCGACCAAGATTTTTACTTGATTATGAACTTGGCGGTCGGTGGATGGTTCGATGGGGACGTTGACGAGACGACACCGTTCCCGGCAGAGATGGAAGTCGATTACGTCCGCGTGTTTGACTTGAAGAACGGGAAGTATCGTGATGCTGTCGAACCGACGTATTCAGATGAGGAAGTCGTGTTACCAGAAGGTGCGAAACAACCTTTAGAAGACGGAAATCTTGTCTATGACGAAGACTATACAGAACTGATCACGACGGTGACGAACGGTGCACAGCCGCTCAACCCGACGTACTGGAACTATGTGGCGCTTCCTGACTTTGGTGGCGTCGGTTCCATCGATGTGATCGACTTGGCGGGGGCACGATTCGCCGACATTTCGATTGATCAAGCAGGAAGCCAACCGTACTCGCATCAATTGATTCAAAACGTGTCGCTCGGACAAGGTGGACATTATAAAGTGACGTTTGACGCTAAGGCGGACGCGGCGCGTTCGATTGCCGTTAAAGTCGGTGGGGGTCCAGACCGAGGCTACGCGAAATATTCTGATGAAGGGTCATTCGATTTGACGACAGACGTTCAAACGTACTCGATGACGTTCGATATGACAGAAGAAACGGATCTTGCGGCACGTCTCGAGTTCAACGTCGGGCTCAGTGCGTCGGGCGTCCAAATCGGGAACGTCCGTGTCGAGCAGACGCCTCGTGAGGCATTCAACCCGAATGCGACGAAACCGATGCTTGGCGATGGAAATCACGTATATAACGGTATGTTCGACCAAGGCGCGATGAATCGCATGACGTATTGGACGTTCGACCCAGGTGTCACGAAAGGGACAGGAACGGTCGATCCAGTAGAGCGTCTCTTCCGCTTTGAAACGAACAAGAAAAAAGGGGCACCGGCAACATTGGTGCAGCAGGGTATTCAATTGCAAGAGGGACATGAATACGTTCTCCGCTTCAAAGCACGTGCAGAGCGTGTAGGCGGTCTTCAAGTCGGATTGAGCGGAGAGGATGGGGATGCCTACCTTCCGCTAGAGCGTATTGCGCTATCTGAAGCGTTCGATACGTATGAAATTCCGTTCACGATGGAAGCCGGAACGGACCTCATGAGTCAGCTTCAGTTCATTCTTGGTTCTGAAAAAGGTGTGATTGAAATCGATGATGTCGAATTGCGCGATGTCACACCGGTTTATATCGACCCGTCTCCACTTAAAAACGGTGCATTCACAGAAGGATTCACCAGCTGGGGCTCCTATGTCCACTTTGACGCACAGGCTGCTGTCGAAGCGGTGAATGAGGCGGCACGTATCTCGATTACGCAAGAAGGGAACGAAGCGTGGAGTGTCCTCATGGAACAAGGCGGTCTCGAGTTACAACAAGATCAAACGTACGTCGTCCAATTCGATGCATCTTCTACAGTCGCTCGTTCATTCGAAGTGACATTGGAAAATGCCAGCTACTATCGCTATTTGAGCGAAGTCGTTTTGGTCACGCCAGAAACGAACACGTATACGTTTGAAGTGACGATGCCAGTAACGGATATGACAGGATTGAAGTTCTTGATGGGACGCACAGAAGGATCACCACTTGGTGCCCATGACATCACAATTGATAACGTGAGTGTGACATTGAAATAAGATGATACGCAAAACAGGAATTTCTCACGATGAGAAATTCCTGTTTTTTTAACGTTTGCGACTAATCAATCGCGCTGTCCGTAAAATCGAGGGTAACAACTTCCGGCGTTGACGAAACGCGAGATAGCGACCTTCCCACGACGGTTTGAACTTCTGTTTGAACTGTCGCAAGCCACTGAACGGATAGATGTAGCTGATATTTTCAAAAATATCGGCGGCGACGCGCTCTGGCCAATGGGAGAACGTCTGCCCCCCGACGGCCGCAAGTGGTGCCACGCCGAGTCCGACATGATTATATCCTTCTTCGCGAGCCCATTCGATGATGTGAAGAATCAATACTTCGATTGCTCCAGATGGCGCCTCATTTTTCGAACGCATCAAATCGATTGAGATGGCTCCGTCTCCTCGGAGTAACGAAATGAAAGCTACGACGACACCGTCCGCATCTCGTAATAAGGCAATCGGATAACGGGTCAACGTTTCATAGTCGAAGAAACCGAGGGAGAAGCCTTTCTCATTTCGATTGCCAATCCACTCATCTGAGATGTCTTTTAACTCTTGTAACAGAAGGAGGCTCGGTTCACAGACGATGTCGAACGTGATGCCCTTCTTCTCAAACTGATTGTAGAGAGAGCGCATATTTGCACGCTTCTTCCCGGATAAGGAGAAGGCCGAGACGTCAATCGTCGCCTCTTCCCCTAATTTGAAGAACGTGAAGCCGGCATCATGAAGGCGAGGCATCCAATTCGGTGTAATTTGATAAAATAAAGGAATATACCCGATTCGATCTGCATCTTCAATGAATCGTGTCAAAAGAGAAGTTGTAGCCTGCTTCTCGCCTTGAATGTCACCAAGAACGATGGCATGATTCCGTGCTGTCGCAAATAAGAGACACGCATTTCCTGCCTCGTTCATGTAAAAGCGCTTATCTGCCATATGGGCCAAGTCGAAGCCACTCGATGTGTGCTGTGTTGCTTGAAACTGTCTGATTCGATGTTCATCGTATGCCTCTCCAAGCGCCGGGCGTTTCCAACGGTCGAATAAGAGCAGAAGCGCACTTGCTACGATCGAAGTCAATAACAAGACGAACGTCGTCAACCAACCGGCTTGATGCGATGTGAAGAATAAGTCATCCGTACCCGCGAATGACTGTAACAAGAGGGCGTGGGTGCCGACATAGAGCAGGACGTAGATCAAGCTTCGAATGAGACGTCCTGTCGTTAAAATCGAGCGGTATCGGACGTGTCGTTTACGTGTCAACCAGACGAACGTCGCAAACCCGATGACGACGAAGGTCTCAAACAGGTTTAAACCACGAGCGATGACCCCGATGGTCGCCAAGATGAAGGCAGTGTTGAGTAACCAGAGTGTTCGTTTTGTCCGCACATACATGCCATAGACGGACAAAAACATGAGAAGTCCGGCACTCAATAAGAAAAGGGTACCGACCCATTCAAACCAGCGATTCACTTCATAGAGCGGCGTCACGCTCGGGAGAAGCGTCTGGAACCAAATCAACAGACTGCTCATGAGTGCGATGAGACTTCCGGTCAATCGTCCAATCTTCGCAAGCGTCCGCGAAACGACGCGCCAGACGACGGTCCCAATCTCATACGAGGACCCGATGATTGGCCGATACTCGATTTGTTTGACGACCTGGTCCCCAAACGCGATAGCCGCGAGAAAGAGGCCAATTAAAAATGGGACGACAAAATAAACGAATCGGTAGATGATTAGTGAAGACAAAACGATGTCTTGATGAATCCCAAGTTGAGTCATCCCAACGAGATACAGTAAGTCAAACGTTCCGGCACCCCCAGGTACGAGAGAGACGACACCGACGACCGTCGCGACGATGAATACTCCGAAAAATTGCACGAACGAGGCCGAACCGTCTAGTAATGTCAAAGCATAGATGGCGACGAATCCAGCGGTGACCCATTCTGCGAGCGAGGTCATCGTATACCCGAGCAGAGTGGACCACCCGACGTTTGATCGGCGTGATGTGACGAACAAATAAAACGGGAGCATCGCACTCACGGCGAGTAACACTGGCCAAATCCACGGTTTCGTACCGACTAGCCCACCGGCCGGGAAGATACCGAGGAGCACACCGATGGAAAGAATGGACAGACCGCTGATAAGTGTCGGAGTCATCCACCCGATGGCACGGAGCAAGCGTTTCGTGTCCGTATAGGGACGATAGAGCGAGGTACGAAGCGCGATCCCGATCACGCCGCCGAAGCCGAGCATCCCGTTCATCGAGTTCGTGATCCATGCCGTTTGAACGATTTTTCGTTTCGGTAGCTCGATATGTAAAGAGCGTAGCAAGAAATAGTCATAGCCCGTCATGGTCAAGACAGCGAATCCACCGAGTAGGATGAGTGTGAACTGTTCCCAACCGGTCAGTTGTTTCAGTGTCGTGAAGGCGGTCGCGAGCGAGAGGTCTTTCAACTCTTGTCCGCTCTGAATCAAGATCAAACCGATTAATGCTATAGGGATGAGCCATTTTAATTGTTTCCATGAAAAACGAGTGCGCATGAGGTTTTCTCCTTATCTGTCATATGACTGACAGTGTCTTCTAACTAAATCGTACTATAGGATACGATTGAAATCTGTAAAACGTTTCAAAAACAGGGGATTGTAAGCGCAAGAAAGAGGACGAAATGTTGATTTTAGATTTGCTACAGTGTAAGGAGAAAGGGGTGTGGAGATGCTGACATTTGAAGAAAAATGGGCGAAAGTGCTCGCTTGTGATGCGACGTATGACGGGTTATTCTATACGGCCGTCAAGACGACAGGAATCTATTGCCGACCATCATGCCGTTCCCGCAAACCGAAAAAAGAGAATGTCGATTTTTATATGACGAGACAAGAGGTGGAAGCGAACGGATTCCGACCGTGCAAGCGATGCCAGCCGGAAGTCGAGCATGCCCCACACCGAGCGCTCGTACAACAGGTGACAGTGTATCTGATGGAACATTATAAACAGCCGATTCGCCTCGAACAAATTGCCGAGCATGTCCAGCTGAGTCCGTTCCATTTGGAGCGAACGTTCACCCAAACGACAGGAGAGACGCCAAGGCAACTATTGGAGCGACTTCGTATCGACAAGGCAGCTTATTTATTACGAACGACCGCGATGAGCAATCTGACAGTCTGCTATGAGGTCGGGTTTCAAACACCGTCGAACTTTTACCGCGTGTTCCGTCAAGTGAAAGGTTGTACACCAAATACGTATCGAAAAGGAGAGGACGTATGACAGAGATGCTAATCGCTGTACAGCAGCCGTTTGATTTTCAAGAGTATCTCGTCTTTTTAAGTCGGTCAAATCAAGAGGTGCTCCATGTCACGACGGACGAGGCGATTCAAAAGTTGATGCGAATCGGGGAACGCCTTATCCTCGTCGAACTTCAAGGAGAGCAGGGTCACATTCGTGTGGTGTTCCCAGTCGATGACGTTTCAGAGATGGAGATGGAAAGCATTGAATGTGAGGTGCGTGACTGGTTAGACCTCGATCGTGACCTAACACCGTTTGAGGCGATGGGGGCAGAGGATGAATTACTGGCTCCTTTGATTGAAGCGCATCGCGGGTTACGGATGATCGGCTTTCCAGATTTGTTCGAGGCACTCACGTGGGCCATCATCGGGCAACAAATCACGTTATCCTTCGCCTATACAATCAAACGTCGGTTCGTCGAACGATATGGAGAACAGCGAGTCGTCGAGGGAAGAACGTATTGGACGTTCCCACGGGCAGAACGAATCGCCTCGCTCGAACCGGAAGCGTTACGTGAGCTTCAGTTCAGTCGAAGGAAAGCGGAGTATATCATTGATATTGCACGGGAAATAACAGGTGGGACGTTATCAAAATCGGCTCTACAGTCGCAGTCTTCAACTGATATCCGTCAACGATTGCTGTCCATTCGAGGTGTCGGGGCCTGGACGGCGGACTATGTGTTGATGAAGTGTTTTCAAGACGCCTCAGCCTTCCCGGTGGCAGATGTCGGATTGCATCAAGCGATTCAGCATCGTTTAGGGACGACTGAAAAGCCGACGATTGAAGAAGTGAGACGTTACGGTGAGTCCTGGAAGGGTTGGGAAGGATACGCGACATTTTATCTGTGGAGGTCATTATATGGGAACGTATAGACTAGACGTGGAGACACCAATTGGCTTGATCGAAGTCGTTGGGACAGAGAAAGTCATTCAATCAATCTTATTCGTCGAACGCGAAGCGGCGCACTTACCTGAACCGAATGTACCTGATGTGTTGCGACAGTGTAAGGATGAACTCGATGATTATTTTCGAGGGGAGAGGATGACGTTCACCTTTCCGATTGAACAAGTGGGCACGCCGTTTCAGCGGGATGTGTGGAGTACGTTACAGAAAATTCCTTATGCGGAGACGGCTTCTTACCGAGAACTCGCCGAACGAGTGAAACGACCCGCGGCTGTCCGCGCGGTCGGAGCAACGAACGGACGCAACAAGCTGAGCATCGTTGTGCCATGTCACCGTGTCATCGGATTAAACGGGAAATTGACTGGCTATGCCGGCGGATTATGGCGAAAAGAATGGCTCTTACACCACGAGAAACAAGTCGCACATCAAACCCAGTAAAAAAACATTTCCCCCTCCAAATCTGCTACACTAGAAGAGGTCCTATCGTGACGTCGGAATCGACGAAGTTATAGGATGATTCCCGTCACTTATGGAGAAAGTTTTGGAGGAATGCATGATTAAATTATTAGCAGATTCAACGTGTGACTTATCGGATGAAGTGCTTGAACGGTACAACATCGGGGTCGCGCCGTTGATCATTACCATGAACAATATGTCTTACCAGGACCGGGTGGATATCCAGCCGGATGATTTTTATGGAATGTTGGAAGCGCTCCCGGAATTTCCGACGACGGCAATGCCGAGCCCGGCGACGTTCTTACGATTGATGGAAGATGCGGTCGCTGCCGGTCATGAGGAGATTTTATGCATTTGTATGTCGAGTGGCACGAGCGGCTCGTATCAGTCGGCGATCATCGGAAAAGAGTACTTCGAAGAGGCGCATCCTGACTCGACTGTTAAAATTCACGTTGTCGACTCCCGTTCGATGAGTCACGGGAGCGGCTGGCTGTTGCTAAAGAGTGCGCAGATGCGTGAAGCCGGTGCGACGTTCGAACAGCTCGTTGACTTCAATGAGACGTACAAGACGAAAGTGAAGCATTTCTTATCCGTGGACGACTTGGACCATTTGATCAAGAGCGGACGAATCTCGAACACGAGTGCCATCATCGGAAAGCTACTTATGGTCAAGCCGATTATGAGCATGAAGGACGGCAAAGGTGCGATTGTTGCCAAGGAACGAGGTACCCGTAAAGTGCTGAAGCATTATACGGACGAGTTCGTGAAACGCGTGAATCCGGATATCACGAATTTTGTGATCATCGGGTATACATCCGATCAGCGAGTTGCCGAAAATTTAAAAGCGAAGATTGAAGCAGAAACAGATTTTACAGGCGAGATTTACCTCATGCAGATGGGTGTCTCGGTCGGGACACACGTTGGTTTAGGTGCGATTTCAATGTTTTTCGTAGAGAAGTAATAAAAGCCGTCTCATGTCGAGGCGGCTTATTTGTATGGCCAAATGTGCTCAATAACTGAATTATGACCATCGAAATCGAGGCGATAGACGTCTGGATTACGCATCGTACGCCACGTTTCAAAGTCATATCGTGGATCGAGATGTTGTAAGAGGAGTGCGAGCAGATTGCCGTGCGTCACCAATAGTGTCGCGGCATGTTGAGATTGAGCACGCTCCACGACTTGTAGGATGCGATTCATCGCTTCTTGGCTAGATTCAGCATCAAGTAGTTTGAAAGTCGGGTCGATGAACGATTGACGTAATGGGGTCAGCCAGTCTTCAAGCGGTTCGTGAGACAGGATGCGTTCTCTCAGTAACGGTTCACGCTCGATTTGAAGTTGGTGGGCATCGGCGAGTGACGTGACCGAAGCGACCGCACGGATGTAATCGCTTGAGATGATCCGATCAATCGAGATATCACGAAAAAAGTCGTGAAGCAGGAGAGCTTGTGCGTGACCTGCTTCCGTGAGCGGTGCATCAGGTTCTTGACCGGAGGCCGAGCAGTGGCGTATCAAATAGAGCGTGGACATGATGGATTCTCCTTGATCATTTTTAGTGAAAAGCCAATAATGAAATATATGTAAAACTATTTCACATCATAGAATATATTTCAATTTACTTAGTGATAAGTAGGAGGAACCAATGAGTCATTTTAAAAGACAATTAGAAAGCTCTCTTTATACTGGGTTTATAGATAAAGATCACCATCATTCTAGTCCATTTAAACCAGAACTTTTAGTAAACGAACGAGTTAAAAGACAGGATGTATTGACCGTGTTACTCGATGAATTGAAAGTTTGTAAGAAGTTTCAATTCGCTGTTGCGTTCATTACAGAATCAGGTTTGGCAACACTCAAATCAACATTATACGACTTGAGTCAAAAAGGTATCCGAGGCGAGATCATTACTTCTACATATCAACTGTTTAATCAGCCAAAAATGTTTAAAGAACTTTTAAAAATTTCGAACGTTGACGTAAGAATTGCAGATGTGAATGCGTTTCATTCAAAAGGGTATATTTTTCAACATGAAGAGTACTATTCATTGATTGTTGGTAGTTCAAACTTAACTGCAGGAGCATTAAAAACAAACTACGAATGGAATATTAAACTTACTTCTCATGAAAACGGTGAAATTGTTCAACACTTTTTCAATCGATTTGAAACGATGTGGAATGAATCGATTCCGTTAACCTTAGAATGGATTAAGGCTTATGAAAATGTATATCGTCCAATGGTTAGAGATCGAGTTGCTGAGTTTCCAAGTATTCACGATTTTAATCAAATTAAGCGGGACCTTGAAATTAAACCGAATGCTATGCAGCGTTCTGCTTTAGACGGTATTGAAACAGTCCGACAGCAATGTCATCAACGCGCACTAGTTGTATCAGCTACGGGGACTGGGAAAACATACTTAGCTGCATTTGATGTTCGTAGGTATGAACCGAAGCGAATGTTATTTGTAGTCCATCGTGAACAAATTTTGAAAAAAGCTATAAGTGATTTTCATAAAGTGATTGGTGGAAACATTGAAGATTTCGGGATTTTGTCGGGAACTAGTCGAGCAATTGATTCTAAATATATATTTGCAACTATTCAAACCATCTCAAAAGATGAAACTTTATATCAATTTGCACGAGAGACTTTTGATTACATCTTGATTGATGAAAGTCATCGGGCCGGAGCAAATACATATCAAAAACTATTAGAATATTTCGCGCCGAAGTTCTTACTTGGAATGACTGCTACTCCTGAACGTTCAGATGGATATGATTTGTTCAGACTTTTTGATTACAATATTGCATATGAAATTCGTTTACAAGAAGCACTTGAAGAAAATATGCTATGTCCATTCCATTATTTTGGGGTAACTGATCTTGAAATTGATGGGGAACAAAAAGAAATTGAAGTGTTTCAAAAACTTGTATCAACTGAAAGAATTGATAGGATTATTGAAAAGATTAAATACTACGGTTATTCGGGGGAAAAGTTGCGAGGCCTAATGTTCTGCAGCTCTAAAAAAGAAGCAATGTATTTATCTGAGCAATTAAATGCTCGAGGTTTTAGAACATGTGCTTTAACCGGGGATGATACTCAAGCGAAGCGAAAGCAAGAAGTAAATAATTTA
The DNA here is from genome assembly GCF_000620845.1 of Exiguobacterium marinum DSM 16307. Taxonomy (GTDB): domain Bacteria; phylum Bacillota; class Bacilli; order Exiguobacteriales; family Exiguobacteriaceae; genus Exiguobacterium; species Exiguobacterium marinum. Next base: position 367,669 of record NZ_KK211189.1, on the reverse strand, counting down.
GAACAAGGATTACTAGACTATATTCTCACTGTGGATATATTTAACGAAGGGATCGATATACCAAGCATTAATCAAGTTGTAATGCTTCGACAAACTGAATCGAGTATTATTTTTATTCAACAATTAGGAAGGGGCTTACGAAAGCATAAATCTAAACGTTACGTAACCGTTATTGATTTTATAGCAAACTATAAAAACAATTATTTAATTCCAATTGCTCTCTCGGATGATCGTTCTCAAAATAAAGATTCTATTCGTCGTAAAGTAATCGATCGGAGCTATATCTCTGGTACATCAACTATTAATTTTGAAGCGGTTGCTAAAGAACGCATTTATGAATCAATTAACCAAGCAAGGTTAACAGATTTAAAAACTTTAAAAGAAGCATATCAGAACTTAAAAAATCGATTAGGTAGACAACCTATGTTGACTGACTTTATAGAGAACCACTCAATGGATCCAATTGTTATAGCAACTAAAAATGGACATTATGGTGCTTTTTTAAGAGTGGTTGAAAGTGAATTGCCTTCTCTTTCGAAAGAGGAAGAGCAAATTTTACTTATGGTAACGCAAGAACTTTTATCAGGTAAAAGAATACATGAGATTTATTTGTTAAAACTTTTGGCCTCTGATCGCTCTATAAGTAAACTCAATTTTATTAACTACCTACATGATCATCATGTTCGAGTAGATGAAGCAACGCTTAAATCAGTAGAGAATGTATTATTATTAGACTTTTTTAATGATGCAGATCGAAAGAAATATGGTAATAAGCCGTATGTTGAATTAGATCGTGACATGTATCGGTTACCTTCACACATACAATCTATGTTACAAAACGAATGGTTTGCTAAGTTATTTAACGACTCACTAGAAGCATCAATCCTAAGAAGTAAACGATATAATCAAACACAACCTTTAACGAGGTTGGAAAAATACACGAGAAAAGATGTATGTCGATTATTAAATTGGAAAAAAGAAGAGCAATCTACGATGTATGGCTATAAAGTTAAGCATCATACATGTCCTATATTTGTAACGTATCATAAAAGTGAAGACGTTGAAGCAAGTGTTAATTACGGTGATTCCTTTATTAGTCCAGAGGTATTTCATTGGTATACTCGGAGTCGAAGAACCACAAAATCTGAAGAAGTGCGCAAAATTATTGATTCAGAGAAAGACAACATTGATATTCACCTATTTGTAAAAAAAGATGATGATGAAGGCGGAGATTTTTATTATTTAGGTGAAGTGAAACCAGATCAACAATCTATAAAAAATACCACGATGCTAAATAAAAATGGTCAAGAACTTCCTGTAGTCACGATGAATTTAATGTTGAGAGAGAGTGTCGATCAACAGATATACGATTACTTGCACGAGATAACGCATTAAAAAAAAGCCGAGGCGTAATTTATACGTTCTCGGCTTCAGTTATTTGATTGATCACATCATTTACTGCAGGTAAATCTGCTGGTGCCCAGACCAAGGAACGTAGATTTTCACGCTTTAACCAGATTAATGCATCATGCTCCGTAGCTATAGGAGTTCCCGATTTTAATTCTGCACGTAATGAAACTAAATGAATAATGAAAGTTTCATATTCATGTACATGTTCATTAATAATTTCATGAGCAGTAATTTCACATTGCAACTCTTCAAAAATTTCACGTTCGAGTGCTTCTTGTAAGTTCTCTCCATCCTCAACTTTTCCTCCGGGAAATTCCCACATGTTTGGAATGAGCATAGTTGTTGAACGAAGTGCACAAAGAATTTCATGTTTTTCGTTTTCAATAACTGCTGCTACGACTTTTACTGTTTTTTTCATTGGTACTCCCTCATTTTTGAGATTTGATTACCTCTATCATAACATTCGTCTTTTCTTTATGAATTCAATCTTCACTTAAAGAATTTTTTCGCCCTAAACCCCTTATCATTCATCACAAAAGAGTTATAATCGGTATAACGATTATAAAATATACGATTGAGGAATGGGGATTCTTCGATTGTATGACAAAAAATTCAGGGGATAAGGATGGGGTTTTCATGAGCAGTACGCAAACGAGAACAGACGTCATTTTAATTGGGGCAGGCATTATGAGCGCAACGCTCGGTTCACTCTTTAAAGAGCTTGTACCGGGGTGGAACATCAAAGTGTTCGAAAAGCTCGATGCAGCAGGGGAAGAAAGTTCAAACGAATGGAATAACGCAGGTACGGGACATGCCGCACTATGCGAATTAAACTATACAACTGAGAACGCAGATGGGACGATCGACATCTCCAAAGCAGTCAACGTCAACGAGCAGTTCCAAATCTCGCGCCAGTTTTGGGCGCATCTCGTCAAGCAAGGATTAATTGAAAACCCAGAGGCCTTTATTCGTTCGATCCCACATATGAGCATGGTCCAAGGGGAGAAGAACGTCGACTTCTTGAAGCGTCGTTTGGAAGCGCTAACAACGAATCCGTTGTTTGAAGGGATGGTCTTATCGGACGACCCGAATCAATTACAGGAATGGTTCCCGCTCATCATGGGAGGTCGGACATCGGATGAACCGATTGCCGCAACGAAAATCGATTCAGGGACGGACGTGAACTTTGGTGCATTGACACGTATGTTGTTTGAGCATCTCACATCAAACGGGGTCGAGGTCAACTATGGTCATAGCGTCGAGGACGTGAAGCGTCTCGACAACGGTCATTGGGAAGTGAAAGTGAAAGACGTGTCTCGAGACACGATTGAGACGCATACGGCACCGTTTCTCTTTATCGGAGGCGGGGGTGGTAGTTTGCCACTCTTACAAAAGACAGGGATTCCCGAGTCGAAACAAATCGGAGGATTTCCGGTCAGTGGGCTCTTCCTCGTCTGTAAAAATCGCGAGGTTATCGAGCAACATCACGCTAAAGTTTACGGAAAGGCGAAAGTCGGGGCACCACCGATGTCGGTACCGCACCTCGACACACGCTTTATCGATGGACGAAAAGAGTTGTTGTTTGGACCGTTCGCTGGCTTCACGCCGAAGTTCTTGAAAACAGGTTCGAATTTGGATTTGATTCGTTCGGTCAAACCAAACAACGTCATCACGATGCTTGCGGCAGGGGCGAAAGAGATGCCGCTCACGAAATACTTGGTCGAGCAGGTACTCTTGTCACACGACAAGCGTATGGATGAACTGCGTGAATTCATCCCGAACGCCAAGAACGAAGATTGGGAAATCGTTGTGGCCGGACAACGGGTTCAGGTCATCAAAGATACACCGCAAGGAAAAGGGACACTCCAGTTCGGAACAGAAGTCGTGAGTGCCGAAGATGGTTCCGTCGCGGCACTGCTTGGTGCTTCTCCAGGTGCATCGACCGCTGTGCACGTCATGTTGAAAGTGCTCGAGCAATGCTTCCCGCAACAGTTGCCGGAATGGGAAGCAAAAATCAAAGAGATGGTTCCATCGTATGGCTTGAAGTTGTCGGAACATCCGGACCTGTTTAGAACGATTCACGAATCGACAGCGCTCGCGCTCGGTCTAAAAGAAAAAGATGTGGTACACAATTAATTTACTTGGAGCGAGTATACAATCGTATGCTCGCCCTCTTTGTATAGAACAAGTGATTACTCTTTCACCATTTTTTGGACTTTCGGACCTATCTAGTATGTCATCGATGCGTTTGACGATCCCTTAACTGTTGTCGTTTATTTCTGTGATGGAGAGAGACTTTTTTCGACAGGTTGCGTACCCTTGTTGCGACGATATTGAACCTGTGCCGATGATGGCTCGTCCGTATTGATGACATCACAAAAAAAGACCGCTTCCACAGGAAGGGGTCAAGGTGTGAGTGTCGTCATACTTTCATGTAAATACTCAGATATGCTACGATCAATGTCGCTTTCTGAACGATTGAGAGCAAGCGAGATTTCTTTTACCAAAATGGTTTTGGCGTTCTCTAGAATCTTACGATCTTGTTCGTATAGCTTTTTATTCGCATGGAGCGCCTCAATATGTCGACGACTCAATGTATTGACGACTTGAGCGATATCGTGACGGTTCCCTGAATGGACGACATTCAAAAATTCGCGATTGCGATTGTTGGAATGCGGGTTCCATTCAACGCCAGGCGAGCGGAACGACTCTAAAATCTCTAATGCCTCGTCTGCTTCGAGCAATGTCAACATCATCACATTATCGTTATCGACCGGGATGCTGATCTGTAACTTCTGTGCATTGTTGATCGGGTGAAGCGTGTAGTATGATTTCGTTTCTCCTGCGACCGTTTTGTCCGAAATGTCGTCGATGCGACATACGCCATGGGTCGAGTAGATGATTAAGTCTCCAGCTTTAAACAAGTCGATCACCTCTTCCTTATCCATAAGCATAGTCGTTCAGAAGGTGAAATGTCAACTCGGTTGACGTTTGGGTTCATGTATGCATATAAAAACCGTGCCGATTCTATCCGACACGATTACAGCTTCCAGTCCATGCGCAGAATGATTTTCAGTTGCTCGAAAGCATCTTGTCCAATTCCTTCTCGGATACGTTGCTCGAGTTGCGCTTTGAGCGCCTCGTTTTGTTCATAACAAGTATGGCCGAGCGCAGTCAGTTCGATGCATTTGTCTTTTCGACTCTGTGGATGGTCCGTTACGAGAACGAGTGCTTTTCCTTCAAGGTTCTTAATTAGTTTATGGATGGCTTGTCGAGAGATATGGACATTTCTTGTGACTTCGGCAATAGTCGTGTTCGATTGGTAAAGTGTTGCGAGAATATACCATTCAGAGTTTGAGATGAGGATGTCACTCTGTTCATTCCAAGATTGTTCACTCATCCGTCGAACTTGATTGTTTCGTTCTGTCAGCAAATCAAGCAGACGGGTTGACGTTGATGGAGTCAAATCAAGTCACTCCTCTTTCATTTTCGGCTTTTTGGACGTTCCTAACTATACAAAAGCAACTATACCCCGTCAACGTCAAACTAGAACAAAACGAGGCACATGGCCTCGTTTTAATTAACAGTCTTTATTTTTGAAGTCGATGACCATGCGTCCTTGAATTTTCCCTTGTTCCATCTCTTCAAAGATATCTTGCACTTCGTGAAGACAACGTTTGTGAACAACAGGCACAACGAGTCCTTCTGCTCCGAATTGGAAAGCTTCCTCTAAGTCTTTACGTGTTCCGACGAGAGATCCGACGACTTCGATTCCATCGAGAACGAGACGAGGAATATTCAAATCCATCGTTTCAGAAGGAAGACCGACTGCTACGACTTTCCCACAAGCGCGAACCGCATTGACAGCTGAGTTAAATGCGACTTTAGAGACAGCCGTGACGACTGCAGCGTGTGCACCACCGAACTTCTCTTGGACGATGTCTGCCGCATCTCCTTCGGTCGATGGATTGATTGTCAAATCAGCGCCACTCTCTTTGGCAAGTTCAAGCTTATCATCGTTCAAGTCGACGGCAATCACATGCGCATTGAATACATGCTTCGCATATTGAATTGCCAGGTTGCCCAGTCCCCCACAACCATAGATGATGACCGTCTCACCAGGTTTGACGTCTGCCACTTTGATGGCCTTATACGTCGTGACACCGGCACAAGTAATACTTGATGCCTGTGCAGGGTCTAATCCTTTAGGTACTTTGACGGCATAATCGGCGACGACGATACTTTGTTCGGCCATTCCGCCATCTACGCTATATCCGGCGTTTTGAACGTTTCGGCAGAACGTTTCCCGTCCCGTCGTACAATATTCACAGCGACCACACGCATGATACATCCAAGCGATACTGACGCGGTCTCCGACTTTTAAACTCGTGACATCATCCGCAATTTGAGACACGACTCCAATTCCTTCATGACCGAGCACGCGACCTTGAACATCTCCAAAATCACCACCGGCGACGTGAAGGTCCGTGTGACATACCCCACAGTACTCGACATCGACGAGTGCTTCTCCTGCTTGTAATGGACGTATTTCCTTTTCAACGATTTCGATATTGGCTTTGCTTGCTGAATTGACAACGACTGCTTTCATGTCTCAACACACTCCTTGTGAAATGTTATAAAACCTAAGGAAATCTTTCTTCAATCACAACGTCAGGATATCACAAAAAATGGAATGGAAGCGCTTTATTTTTATATAGCATTTGTCCGAAACATGAACTTTTTTCACATGAAGATTTTGGGGAATAGAGATAGAAGTAGCAAATGGAAGGGGTATGGTTCAGGTGACAAGAACAAAATTATTTCACACATATAAATCAAAAATCTTGCAGCTATCTGATTTAGAGGAAGAGAAGTTAAAAAGTGAAGATTTTTTGTTAGACCGTGATGAAAAGAAACAACTCGATATCTATTACGCACCGTTTGAATATATCAATCCGGATGCTAAAGTCGTTATCGCCGGAATCACGCCAGGCTTGTATCAGATGCGTCAGTCGTTCGAGGCGATTCGCGATTTGAAAGGTGCTTCTGATGAAGAAGCACTGCGAGCCGTCAAACAACGAGGAAGTTTCTCTGGTCCGATTCGTAAGAACTTGGTGACGATGCTGGACGATTTGGATTTACATCATCATTTGGGAATCGAATCATCCCTTGATTTATTTGGGTCGGCGAACCATCTCGTACAAAACACGGCGGTTCTCCCTTATCCCGTTTTCTATAAAGGTAAGAACTATAACGGGTCGAGCCCGGATATGATTCGGACTGAACTGTTTCGACCTTACGTGGAAGGTGTATTCGCTGAAGAGATGGCACAGCTGAAAAATGCCCTCATTCTACCGATGGGCGTGAACGTGAGACGAGCCGTGGAGCTGTTAGTGGAGCGCGGTCTCTTGAACCAGGAGCGGGTCGTGAGCGGGTTTCCGCACCCATCCGGCGGGAACGGTCATCGTCACCGCATCTTCGCCGAAAATCGAGACGCCATGAAACGACACATTGCTGAACATTTCAAACGACATCCACTCTGAACCGGATAACGAAAAAAAGATTGAGCCTCCGTTGGCTCAATCTTCTTTAGTACTCTTCGTATTCACGCGGATCCTGGTCATCGATGCGACCATCTGGTTTCGTCAACGCATTAAGCGTCTCCATCTCTTCATCTGTCAATTCGAAGTTGAAGATATCGAGATTCTCTTTTTGGTGCAACTCGCTAGACGAGCGGGCGAGCGGGATGACCCCAAGTTGCACATGCCAACGCAAGATGACTTGAGACACACTCTTTCCTTTTTGTTTGGCGAGCTCGGTGATCTTTTCATCATGGATGACCGTACGGGCGCGACTGAGTGGGCTCCACGCTTCTGTGATGATGCCTCGCTTCTTGTCGGCTTGACGCTGTTCGACTTGAGAGAAGTACGGGTGTAGCTCGATTTGATTGATGACCGGTGTTTCTCCCGTCTCTTCAATCAAACGATCGAGATGTTCCGGCATAAAGTTCGAGACCCCAATGGAGCGAATCCATCCGTTTTTCTTTGCTTGAATCAAGGCACGCCATGCCTCGACGTATTTATCCTGCTTCGGATTTGGCCAATGCAAGAGGAACAAATCCCAATAGTCGAGGTTCGCCCGATACAGGGACTCCCGAATCATCTCGAGTGCTTGGTCGTAGTCATAATATTGCGCGCGCAATTTTGATGTTAAGAAAAGCTGTTCGCGCGGAATGCCGGATTGACGAACCGCTTCACCGACCGTGCCTTCATTGTCATAACGAATTGCCGAATCGATGAGTCGATATCCGTTTCGGATGGCACACGTAATGGCGTCGACGCCTGCCTCACCTTTCAAATAAACCGTCCCGAGTCCAATGGCTGGAATCTCATGGCCGTCATGTAACTTGATTGTTGGAATACCCATCAAATGCCTCCCCATTCAAAATCCGTTCTCTAGTCCCGTATTCCACTTTCCTCGGAAATGAAACGTTTGAATGTGAGATCAACGCCGAAATGCTTTGTAGAAACCTTCACCTAAATCAATGATACACACGATGATGATGGTGAGCAATACACTCCAGACGCCCCAGCGACTAATCGTTTCGATGTCGATATTGATTTGATCGGCAATCAACGAAATGGCATCGGATGAAATCAAATCAGGTTGCAGTAAAATGAGCGCCGTGACGACAATCCAGACGACATTGAAGAGGGCGTTCCACAAGGCGATCGGCTTCGTCCAGTGTCGAACGATCCATTTATAAATAGCGATGGCGATCCCAAAGACGGCCAAGGCGATGACAAACGGGAGGAATCGATCCAAGACAGACGGATTCAACAACGGATAGGATTTACCATTCATGACGACTCGAATCATCTGCTCGGCGTTGACATACAATACGACCATCAAAACGGTGGCGATAAAGTCAAACAAGATTGAACCAAAAGAAATCGAGGTCGAACGTGGTTTCACTTTCTTGAGTTGTTCAGGTTTCCAACTAGAGAAGGGGACTTCACCTTCAGGCACAGTGCGTTCGATGATGAAGAACGTAAGCGTAATCCAAAATAGCGTCTGGACGACGACGTTGAAGATGGCCGCCCCGACTTGAAGGAATCCTTGAATCAAGAATGGAAGCCAAGACGTGTCGTCGGTCGAGTTGTTCAGATAACCGATGACTGAGAGGATTGTGATGACCGTGACGGCAATCGGTAAGACGATTTTGATGACGTTCACGTATTGTGTGAAAAGGGCCGGGCCAATCAGGTGGAGCGGTCGGTTCGCATAGCGAGCGGCGAGAATATGAGGGTCACCGAGTTGGCGCAACGCTTCAAATAAAGCCGCTTCAGACGGGTCATTTCCAATCATGTCATCAATGGTCGACTCTAATTCGAGTGCGACATCTTGCCGCATCGACTCAGGAATTCGAGAGGTGACTTCATCAATATACACATCACGAAGATTCATGATCATTTCCTCCTTCAATCAAACGGGTCAATGTTTTCGACATGTTCATCCATTCCACGTACAACTCATTCAAAATATCCAATCCGTCCGGGCTGAGCACATAGTACTTTCGTGGTCGACTCTCCGTCGTGTCCCAGGAGCTCGTGACGAGTCCTTGTTTTTCAAGTCGACGCAAGAGGGGGTAGAGCGTACTCTGGTCAATGTTGATGTCGGCATCAAGTAGCGCTTGAACGAGAGAATAGCCGTATTGAGGTGTCTTCAACTGGCTGAGCACCGCAATCGTCAACGTGCCGCGTCGCAACTCTGTCACTAATGAGGCTTTTACATCGGACATTTTTTCGCCTCCTTCATTCGTTTATCTTTATACTGTATATCATACACTATAAGTTATCATACATCAATGTGAATAAAAGATGTTGAGTTATTTCCTTATTTTGGGATAATGAAAGGGAGGTGATGTGGATGAAGTGGTGGTGGATGATTGGCGGTATAATAATTGTCGTGTTGATGGAAGTGAACGTTCGAGTATATGGGGGAGCAGCAACATTCGGGGTACCGATTGGCTGGATGATCACGCTATTAGTCATGACCCAATTTCGAAAGCCGACATCGATTCGATGGGCTGTGTCGTTTGGAGTGATCAGCGTAAGTATAGGAATCGTGTTATCCGTACCGAGTTATTCGGTAGCGGAAGCAGAAGAAACGTTGGGCAAAACGTACAATGACGTGACGTACATGGAAAACGTTCCGACGACCGGGGGAGAATGGAATCCATTTAAACCTCGAGTAGGATATCGGTTTAAAGCAGGAAGCGGAGAATCGATTTTATTCATCCCGGACTCGGGGAAAACGTTTGAACTGTAAAAAAAGACTCGCCCTCTAAGATGAGAGTGAGTCTTTGTGTTAGTTGCGAATCATATAGTCGAAGGCGCCGAGTGCGGCTGTCGCACCAGAACCCATCGAGATGATGATTTGTTTGTAGGCGCTGTTCGTGCAGTCTCCTGCCGCGAACACACCTGGGATGTTCGTCGCGCCATGACGGTCGACGACGATTTCCCCGAAGTTGTTGCGTTCGACCGAGTCGAGCCAGTCCGTGTTCGGGACGAGACCGATTTGGACGAAGACGCCTTCAAGTTCGACGTGATGTGACTCGTTCGTTTCACGAGACACATACGAGATGCCGTTCACTTTGTCCGTGCCCGTAATTTCTGTCGTCTGAGCGTTCGTGATGACAGTCACGTTCGGGAGGCTGTGGAGACGGTCTTGAAGCACTTGGTCCGCTTTGAGTTCAGGAGCGAACTCGAGGACCGTCACGTGCTTGACGATCCCGGCGAGGTCGATGGCCGCTTCGATGCCGGAGTTACCGCCACCGATGACCGCGACTCGTTTCCCTTCGAATAGAGGACCGTCACAGTGTGGGCAGTAAGCGACCCCTTTGTTTTTGAACTCCGCCTCACCTGGGACGTTGACGTTACGCCAGCGTGCACCGGTTGAGAGGATGACACTCTTACTTTTCAGGACGGCACCGTTCTCGAGTTCGATTTCGACGAGGTCATTTTTCTCAAGGCGCTTCGCGCGTTGGAGGTTCATGACGTCAATGCCGTACTCTTTGACGTGCTCTTCTAGACTTGCGACGAGTTTTGGACCTTCGGTATAAGCGGTACCGATGAAGTTCTCGATCCCCATCGTGTCCATCACTTGGCCGCCGAAGCGCTCCGCGATGATTCCGGTACGGATTCCTTTACGAGCCGCATATACGGCGGCACTTGCACCAGCTGGACCGCCACCGACGACGAGGACGTCGTACGGGTCTTTATCCGAGAATGCAGAGGCGTCAGGACCTGTACCGAGTTTCGCTAAGATCTCTTCGAGTGACATCCGACCGTTACCGAACGATTCGCCGTCCAAGAAGACCGTCGGGACAGCCATGATCTCTTTTGCTTCCACTTCATCCTTGAACGCGGCTCCATCGATCATCGTGTGAGTGATGTTCGGGTTGAGGACGCTCATGACGTTTAGCGCTTGCACGACGTCAGGACAGTTGTGGCAACTGAGGCTGATGTATGACTCGAAGTGATACGAGCCTTCGATATTTTGGATCTGTTTGATCGTGTCCGCATCGACTTTCGGTGCGCGCCCGCTCACTTGGAGGAGGGCGAGGACGAGTGATGTGAACTCATGTCCGAGTGGAATCCCCGCAAAGACGATTCCTGTCTCTTCAGACGGACGATTCACGCTGAAGCTCGGTGTACGCTCGAGTGTCGCGCGTTCGACCGAGATGCGTGATGACATGCTGGCGAGTTCGTTGACGAGCTCGAGCATCTCGTTTGAGACGTTGTCTTCCCCAGCGCTCACACGGAGGACGACATCGCCCTCCATGAGCTGGAGATATTGGTCGAGCTGTTGTTTAATCGCTGCTTCTAACATGCAATCGCTCCTTACAATTTACCGACGAGGTCAAGGCTTGGGCGGAGTGTTTCAGAACCCTCTTCCCATTTCGCCGGGCAGACTTCGCCTGGGTTGTTGCGTACGTATTGTGCTGCTTTGACTTTGTTGACGAGCGTGCTCGCGTCACGGCCGATGCCGCCAGCGTTGATCTCGACAGTTTGGATGACACCGTCTGGGTCGATGATGAACGTACCGCGGTCTGCGAGGCCGTCTTCTTCGTTCAAGACGTCGAAGTTGCGTGAGATGACGTGTGATGGGTCACCGATCATGATGTACTCGATCTTTCCGATTTTCTCAGATGTTTCGTGCCAAGCTTTATGTGTGAAGTGTGTGTCCGTTGAGACAGAGTACACTTCTACACCGAGGTTTTGAAGTGCAGCGTACTCGTTTTGAAGATCTTCGAGTTCAGTTGGGCAGACGAATGTGAAGTCAGCTGGGTAGAAGCAAACAACGCTCCATTTGCCTTTGAGGTCGTTCTCTGAAACTTCGAGGAATTCACCTGTTTGGAATGCTTGTGCTTTGAATGGTAGTACTTCTTTGCCGATTAATGACATGGGTTATGTCCTCCTTGTTTTTTTACTCTAGCGTTTCTATCTCGACTAGAATAATTATAATGTAATACTAACTTCATATAACGAGCTAGAATTGTCAAGGCGTTTGCATGCTTTGAAATGTGTTGAAATAACTTATGATTATAAGAGAATAGCTTAATATCAGTAAAGAAAACGATTACAATAATAATGTATTTTCTTTGGATAAGTAGTATCTTTACAAAATATTAAATGAGTCACAAATTCGTTTGGAAGATAGAGATTATATCGTTATTCTCGTCTTTCTGTTCGTGATTATCATTTACAGACAGGGGATTTGTTATGAATTATCGAGTTCATTCTCATCGATTCGGTGAGACTATATTGAAGAACGATGAAGAGTTCAAGGAGATTTGGTCAGAGATTCATGACATCATTCAGTCAATCAGCGACAATGACATCATAAAGGTATTTAATGAAAAATATGCTGAAAAGAACAAGAGTCTATCAAAAGCTTTGAATGAACTGTTCAGGCTGGAATTTTTGAGAAGAGGATGGATGAGTGAGAGTCCGATTTTTCAGGATCGTGATTATTCAGAGAATGTGTGGCGTCTTGATTTTGCCAAGGACAACATCTCACTCGAGGTCGGATTTAACCATGCAGGTACAATCGCTTGGAACTTATTGAAACCGGTCATCGCAAGCGAACTGAACCATGTCGAAAAGGCGATTCAAACACGAATTGGAGTCATCATCTGTGCGACTCAACGATTACAGCGAGCTGGTAATTTTGATAGCGCCATTGGGACGTATGAGAAATATGTGCACCATTTGAAACCGTTAAACACGCAACTAACCGTACCAATCGTCATTATCGGACTTGAAGCACCTGATACGTTCAAAATCGTTGAATACTTAAATGAAAAAGGCGAAAAAAGAGGCCGCGTAGAGGAATTTTACGCGAACCTGCTTGTCGATGAAACGACCGAGACCTATGATGAACCGATGTTCGATGAAGATTTAGACTGATGTACTTTTAAATTCAGCCACTTCGTATGTGTCGGTTTTGCTTGGCCATATCAACAAAATGAGTGATGGTATAAATCACATGATTAAAATCATCATTGACCTGGTGTTCCCAAAATCGAAGGATGATCCAACCTTCCTCTACATAATGTTGTGTGACATCGGCATCTCGTTCGATGTTACGTCCAATCTTTTGACGCCAAAAATCGGCATTCGTCTTCGGCAATTTGAAGTGGAGGGGACAGCCGTGCCAATAGCAAGAGTCCAGAAATACGACGACGCGTAATCCAGGAAACGAGATGTCGGGCGTCCCGTAAAGTTTGCGGTTGTTCTTGCGGTACCGATATCCGGCCGCCCACAGCGCTTTTCTAACTTTGACTTCCATCTTCGTATCTTTCCCGCGGTTGCCGCTCATCGTCTTGAACACGGCTGGACTCGATGCTTTTGGTACGTTTCTGGCCATACCCCTCACCTCCCTCTACTAGGAAGATTCCACTGTAGAGGGAGGAGTACTCATCTTAAGCGTCTAGAATCTGCTGAATGTAGTTTCGATCTAACCAAAATGCCTGCTTTGTGATCCATTGTCCATCGGGGAGGCGGACTTTGTCATCTCCATCCGTACCTTTTGAACGTACATGTGCGACTCGGTTGAATCTCGGCCCGGGCAGGTTATTCTTTACTCTATTTTTCATAGGTGTCAGCTCAACCCCTTCTCTGACAATCTTTCGAGCCTCGGACCACATCTCATATAGTTCGCCATCGATTGTCTCGAGTGGCATGTTCCAGAGTCGAATGCCTACAAAGCGAGGGATTCGCTTTTTCTTCGGGACGTATTCTTCGTCATATTGAAATTCTAAGAAAAGATATTTCTGTTCTGCGAATGTGTCATATAGGTCCGAATCTTCCCAGTCGCTTTGGCAAAGGTTTTCAAAATCGACCTTGCCGAACGACATATGTTCGCGAATCGTTCCGTCAGGTTCTCGTGCAACCGTTTTGAACTTGATGTTTGCCTTCGCAAATTCTTCGATGCCGGAAAGGTCTGTCTTTTGCACTCCTAACAGTTTGGCCATGACGTGAGGAATCATCGCCTTGTTTCTAGGGTTATATGGAACTTTCGTTTCTTCGCATAAATCAATCAAGGTCTTGCCATAATGTGGTGAGAGTCGGGTTTCGAGAAGTTCCTCGATAGACATTTCATTTAACTCACCTTGGTTCGCGATGGACTCCATTAATTCCGGTGTTAAATATTTACGAACTAACCCGGTCATGTAGGATGCTTTCAAAGAGAAAGCACGCGGTTTGGCAGATTCATTCGAGAAGGGTTGAGTACGCACAATCGAGCCGTTCGCCCCTTTTGTACAGGCGGACAGATACATCGTATCTGCCTCCGAAATGAGATGAGCCTCTCCATTCTTGATTTTGGTGACGATTGTTTCCCAGTCTTGTCGCATCACGGCCAAATCTTCCTCCGAGAACTCGTTTAAGAATGCCTTATAGATGCGATAGTCATCCATCGGAATCTCAGGTTCATACTGATAGAGCATGATAATCATACTTGTGGCTTTCGATAAAAAGCTTGAAGTTTCGAACGAGTATCTATGCTCGCCGTGGTAATCAATCATATTCAAGACGAGTCGTTCTTTCGAAGAATATGTACCATTCTTGTTTTTCTTGAAAGGGGTGACCTTTAACTCGATACCGAGCTCCTCAAAGTCTGGTCGGGCATCTGAATTGATTGGGTATCCGAAATGGCTCTCTTCAATAATGTGACCGAGTGATCCCTTGGAACGAACATTCTTAATCCGTCCGGTCGTATCAATCTCGCCGAATGTCTTTCCCTCAGCCTCTCTCGCCTTATCCATTAGTTCTTGAATCGTTTCGTAACGCAATTGAATACCTCCTATAAATTTACATATATGAGTTAAGTATAACGTAGTTGTTGATCCCATTCACCTTTTCTGTTAAACTAATTTCATCGAGCTAGTTCGGTTGTGATAGGACCTAAAATAGCGTAAATTTAAGATAGAAAATACGAAAGGGTGTTCCCATTGATTAAAGTAGTTGAATTATTTGCCGGTGTAGGAGGTTTCCGCATCGCGCTTGAAGGAATCAAAGATGTGAATGCCGAGCCTACATCTGACAAATTCGATGTGGTTTGGGGCAATCAGTGGGAGCCGGCGACGAAGGTACAACCGGCCTTTGATTGCTATGCTGAACGTTTTAAAGGACGTGGCCAACACGTAAATGAGGATATCGCGCTGTCATGGATGGAAGCAGGACCACACCATTTACTCGTGGGGGGATTCCCATGCCAAGACTACAGTGTGTCGCGTAGCTTAAAGAATGAGCAAGGGATTCAAGGGAAGAAGGGTGTCTTGTTCTGGGAAATCATGAATATCATCGAACAGGAAAAGCCGCCTTACGTTCTTCTCGAGAATGTCGATCGCCTAATGAAGTCACCTGCGAAACAAAGAGGGCGTGACTTCAGTGTCATGCTTCGTGCGTTTGCCGATCAAGGATATACGGTCGAG
The DNA here is from genome assembly GCF_000620845.1 of Exiguobacterium marinum DSM 16307. GTDB lineage: Bacteria > Bacillota > Bacilli > Exiguobacteriales > Exiguobacteriaceae > Exiguobacterium > Exiguobacterium marinum. The sequence continues at coordinate 352,257 of NZ_KK211189.1, read as the reverse complement.
TGGAGAGTCATCAATGCTGCCGATTACGGTTTTGCCCAACGCCGCCGTCGTATCTTTATCTTTGCGACGCGAGCGGATTTAAAGCATTCAACCCGAGCGGGGAAAGCAAATCCTGAGCAGTGGTTGTTGAAAGACGGATTCTTTGCACCGACTTTCCCGGTCATGGAGATGCCGAGCGAGAAGCATCCAGGTTCGACGTTCGAGTTGCCGAAAGACATCGTCGAAATCTCGGACACATTCTCTGCGACTTATCGAAATGCGGGTGTCATGACGGGGGATCAAGTGACGACGCTTGAGACGCTCCCGGTTCGCGAGACAGCTAAGACGCTCGGCGAAGTCGTTCAAGAGGTTTATGAGCAGTTTGGTCCTGCCCCGGAACACTATTATCTGGATACAGAGAAGGTTAAAAAATCTGGACGTACGGAAAAAGAGGAATTGGCTTACATGAAAGGGCCGAAAAAAATCGAACGTACTTCTGCGAGCGGTCACGTCTATGTATATGCTGAAGGAGGCATGTCCTATCCGGATTCGCTAGACCTCCCAGGTAGAACGATGTTGACAAGCGAAGGGACGTGCAACCGTTCAAGCCATGTCATCGAAGATCCGCATACGAAAAAATTGCGCTATTTGCGTCCAGAAGAATGTGAAGGATTGAATGGCTTCCCATACGGATGGACCGCGACTATGACAGACCGCAAGCGATACTTCACGATGGGGAATGCTCTCGTCGTCGGATTGATTGAGCGGATGGGCCATCGAATTGCGGAGATTCATGAGCAAGAGGACGAGAAAAGTCTGTTGCATGAAGTGAAGCAGATGCAGCTGTTGGGGACGTACAATAATTTCAAATAAAAATAATCCTCTTTCTTCGTTTCGATTGATTTAGAATTCAATTACTGAATTCAATAAATTTTCGTAGCGATAGTGAGAGGATTTTTGTTGTCCTTAGGCAAATACTTGCGTTAGAAAGAAACAAATAATTTATAGGAGGCTCGACATTTGAATTTACCGATTTTACAACCAAGTGGAAGAGGAAGAGAGTTTAATTCAGTTGACGATTTAAAAAAGTATCGAGTATTAATTGCTTATCTTATCGATGGTCTTAGTCATAGGGAAATCGAAAATAGAATTCTAAAGCCCACTTCTAAAAAATCAAATGGTTTTGAATCGATGAATATTTTAAGGTATCTAGGCCTGAGTAATGAATTCAAAGGTATTTTTATAAATTATTTAGTAGATGGAATGATTGAAGAGCTTACTGCTCATATCGGATATGAGGAAATAGTACGTATTCTTAGTTCTGTAAGTAAAAAATTAGAATATGTAACAGAAGAAGATATAAACGCCGAGGAAGTAGAAGATGGAGGCATGGTTTTAGAAGGGCAGGAACATTATTACTATGGAAAGCGATATGAGCGGGAAGCTTCGAATCGGAAAAGAGCTATTGAAATTCATGGTGTGAATTGTATCGTATGTGATTTCAATTTTGAAGAAGTGTATGGCGAACGTGGTAGAGATTTCATTGAAGTGCACCATTTAAAACCATTAAGCACTTTAGATGAGGCTGTGATGGTGAATCCTAAAACTGACTTAATTCCCGTCTGTTCTAATTGTCATCGGATGATTCACCGGAAAACTGAACAAATACTATCACCAGATGAGCTACGGCGGCTGATGAACGACAGATAAATGAAAAGACAGAGGTCCCCCTCTGCCTTCACCGTTACTCCGCCATCAACGCACACACCGCATTCGAATACGCTACCGGATCTTCAATCGGTAATCCTTCAATGAGGAGGGCTTGTTGATACAACAGGTCTGTATACTGTTTCGCTTTCGCTTCATCATCCTTATACACACGTTGGAGAGCCTGGAAGATGGCATGGTCAGCGTTCACTTCGAGCACTTTCTCCGCTTTCATACCGCCACCGTTTGGCATCGTGTTCAAAATCTTCTCCATCTCGATTGAGACGTCGCCGGCGACCGTCAGACAGACCGGATGTGACTTGAGGCGTGTCGAGGCACGCACTTCTTTGACGCGGTCCCCGAGCTCTTCTTTCATGAAGGTGAACAAGTCTTGGTTGTCTTCGTTGAGCGACTGCGCTTCCGCGTCATCGAGACCGAGGTCACCGCTCGCAATCGATTTGAACTCTTTGTCGTCATATGACTGAAGCATCTTGATCGCGAACTCGTCAATCTCTTCTGTGAAGTAGAGGATTTCATATCCTTCTTCTTTCAAGCGCTCCGCTTGTGGCAAGAGATCGATGCGATGGATCGATTCGCCTGTCGCATAGTAAATATACTTCTGATCTTCTTTCATTCGCTCGACGTACTCTTTGAGTGAGACGGGTTTCTTCTCATGAGAAGAATGGAAAAGAATCAAGTCCTTCAATTCGTCTTTCGCTGCGCCAAACTGGTCATACACGCCGAACTTCAATTGGCGACCGAACGATTCATAGAACTTCTCATAGTCCTCACGCTCGTTTTGAAGCATCTTCTCAAGCATGCCTTTTATTTTTGACTTCACGTTCTTCGCAATCACACGAAGCTGGCGGTCCTGCTGCAACATTTCACGGGAAATGTTGAGGGAGAGGTCTTCTGAGTCGACCATCCCTTTGACGAAGCCGAAATAGTCCGGCAAGAGATCCGGTGACTTCTCCATGATCAACACGCCATTCGAGTAGAGCTCGAGCCCTTTCTCGAATTCTTTCGTGTAATAGTCGAACGGGACCGTCGATGGGATATAGAGGATCGACTGATACCGGATCGTGCCGTCGACGTTCAAATGGAGGTGCTTGAGCGGCTCATCAAAGCCGTAGCGCTTCTCATGATAGAACGCTTTATAATCCTCGTCTGTCAACTCACTCTTACGCTTCCTCCAAATCGGCACCATGCTGTTGACGGTCTCTTCTTCCTTGTAATCCTCATACTCTTCTGAGTCCTCTTTTTGACGATGTTTGGTCACATCGAGTTTGATCGGGTAACGGATGAAGTCCGAATGTTTCTTGATGAGCGAACGAATCTCATACTCTTCAAGGAATGAAGAGTACGCGTCATCTTCTGTGTCTGCTTTCAAGTGGAGCGTGATTTCCGTACCGATGTCCGCCTTGTCTGTCGGCTCGATTGAATAGCCGTCTGTGCCTTCTGACTCCCATACGTAGCCTTGATCACTGTCAATCGAGCGAGTCCGCACGGTTACGCGGTCAGCGACCATGAACGCAGAATAGAATCCGACTCCGAACTGGCCGATGAGGCTATGGTCTTCTTCCATCTTCGTCGCTTGCTTCATGGCGAGTGAGCCACTCTTGGCGATAATTCCAAGATTCGATTCGAGCTCTTCTTCTGTCATCCCAATCCCTGTATCGCGAATCGTGATCGTCCGCGCCTCTTTGTCGAGTTCGATTTTGACGAAGTAATCGTCTTTGTTGAACTCGATACTTTCGTCGGAGAGGGCACGATAATACATCTTGTCGATGGCGTCACTCGCATTCGAGATGAGCTCGCGCAAGAAAATGTCCTTATGTGTATAAATTGAGTGGACCATCAACTCTAAAATTCGTTTCGATTCGGTTTGAAACTGTTTCTTTGTCATGATCGTTCTCCTTTTGATGTCTGTATTTTGGCACTCTATAATTAAGAGTGCTAACACTCTTAATTATCCTAATTTTTAGGAAGATGTCAACCGAGATTGAAGAAAAGATTGACGAGGACGTAGGTTTCGCATATAGTTGAGTACATGCGATGAGCTGGTCTATGTAAGACGGCGGACATTCCCTTGAGGAGCACGTTGTGGAGCGTGGTCCGTCGCGGTAGACTTTCGAGAGCACCTCTAGTGAGAGGTGCTCATTTTTTATGTATACAATTAGCCTCCCTTCAAGCGAAGGGAGGCTTTTCTCATGCCCGAATGGATGCGAGTAACATCTCTTTCAACGCACGCAATTGTACGGCCGTCTCGATATCGTCTTCTAAATAACTGATATGTGACTTCAACATGATGTTGTTTCCGAACGTCCCGAACGTATTGATGATTGTGACGACGGTCACCTTCACATCGATATCCGAGCGGAATGATCCGTCTCGTTTCCCGTCTTCAATCAAGGGTTCGAGCGTCTGCATGATTTGTCGCTGCACGTCAATATAAGTCTCGATCCCAGGAAGGGGCGTGGCGACGAACGATGCATAGCTTTCAAACGCCTCTCGGAAACGGGCGTGGTTCGTCCGTTCCAACTGCATCTCAAAAAAGTGGTTCAAGATGGCTTCGAGCCTTTTATAGGCGTTTCCTTCCTCATGCATAAATTGTTCAAATCGCTCGAGTGTCGGTTGTAGATTCTTGACTGCCGCTGCGACGATCAATTGGTCTTTCTTCGGGAAGTAGCGAAATAGCGTCGCCACCCCAATTCCTGCCGCATCCGCGATATCCTGCATTTGAACTTTCTCAAAGCCGTTCTCTAAAAATAAGCGCTCTGCCTCTTGGATAATCAGTTGAATTCGTTCTTCTTTGTTTTGTTGTCGTTTACTCAATTCCATCACCTCATTGTCTTTCCTTAGTATATCGTCTTCGAGCAGTTTCGTTGAGATTAATGTCACATCCAATTATGATTATGATAGTTAGACTATCATAATTTAAAGAATGGAGCTGGGACAATGCGTTTACAGGGGAAAGTAGCGGTCATCACAGGGGCAGGAAGCGGTATGGGAGAGTCGACGGCACGTCTATTCGCCAAAGAAGGAGCGACGGTCGTCGCGACAGATATCAATGAACAAGGTGTAAACAGCGTGGTCGAATCGATTCGTGCACAAGGCGGTGAAGCCATCGCGGTGAAGCATGACGTGACATCGCGTTCGAGCTGGGAAGACGTATTCGCAGAAGTGGAAGCGACGTGTGGCAAATTAGATATCCTCGTCAATAATGCCGGAATCGCACTTGCGAAACCGTTCTTGGAACAGACAGAAGAGGACTGGGCACGGACGTATCGAATCAATATCGATGGCGTCATGTTAGGGACACAATATGCGATTCCGCTCATGACCGAGAATGAGGGAGGATCAATCGTCAACATCTCTTCCATCTCTGCATTGACCGGTATGGCGGGTGCAGGGGCATACACGGCCTCAAAAGGTGCGGTCCGTTCTCTTACGAAAGCAGCGGCCGTCGATTACGGGAAACAAAACATTCGCGTCAACTCGGTACACCCAGGGTACATTGTGACTCCGATGAGTGCGCCGCATATGGAACATCCGGACTATAAGCAGCATTTCTTGAATCAAATCGCTTTGCCGAATCTCGGACAAGCGGATGAAGTGGCGGCAGCCGTTCTCTTCCTCGCGTCAGACGAGGCGAATCATATTAGCGGGATTGAACTTCCGGTAGACGGTGGCGTGACAGCGAAATAAAAAATAAGCCTAGACGCGCGTCTAGGCTTATTTTAGTACCATTCTTTCGGTTCGTAATTCAATTCGCGGAACAATTGTTCCCGTTCTTTTTTTGAAAGGTCGCGCCATTGTCCAGGTGGGAGCTTCCCGAGCGTGATGTTCATGACACGCACACGTTGGAGGCGGAACACTTCGTAGCCGAGCGCCTCACACATCCGACGGATTTGGCGGTTGAGTCCTTGCGTGAGCGTGATGTTGAAGTCGAACTTTGAAAGCGGACGGACTTTACACGGTAGCGTCTTCTGTCCGAGGATTTTGACGCCAGCTTCCATCTGCTCGACGAACTCCGGTGTGATCGGCTTATCGACCGAGACGATGTATTCTTTCTCATGCTCGCCTTCTGCACGGAGAATCTCGTTGACGATATCGCCATCGTTCGTCATGAGGATGAGACCTTCCGAGTCTTTATCGAGACGACCGATGTTGAAGATGCGGAGTGGGTGGTTGACCATGTCGACCAAGTTCCCTTTTACTTTCTTCTCCGTCGTACTCGTGATCCCGACCGGCTTATGGACGGCGATGTAGACGTTGTTTCGTGCGACCCGTGCGGCCGAACCGTTGACGAGGACTTCATCCCCTGGTTTGACCTGGTCGCCGATTTTTGCTTTCTTCCCGTTGATGGTGACGCGTCCCTCTTCGACGAGACGGTCGGCTTGGCGACGGGACGCCTTGCCTGATTCACTGATGAATTTATTGATGCGCATGTATACACGTCCTTTATTTGGCTTCGTCCTCTCACTATAACGCATTTTATAAACTCTCGAAAGCGGGAAACGAACGGAAGAGGAGGGATGACATGGAGGCAGTACGACTGTTACAAGACGTGATTCGATTTCAAGCAACGCTATGTGACACATCATTCGGAAAAGAATTAATTCCGGAGGCGTCGCCTGTCCTTTGGTACGGTCGACCTGGTCTGAATCAATGGCTGACCATCGGGACGAATCCGTCCCGCGGCGAGTTTTTACATCGTGACGGGACGCCGAGAATGGGGCAAGCCCAAAAGTTCTATTGGCGGGACACACTCTCGTTTGAAGATTACCTCGGAAATGAAGAGGCGCTGCAACAAACGCTCGAACGGGCATCGGTCTATTTCGAGTCGGGTCGCGCGACGACGAGCTGGTTCGGGAAACCAGGTGGCGCCAAACTCGAGGCGCTCCTCAACGGGATGGGGCGGTCGTTTTATGACGACCCTAACGCTGTCATCCACGTCGATTTTTTTAAATTTGCGACGTATGAACAGATGGGGAAGATGAGGACGGGGCGCGACTGGATGGAGCATCCGACCTCAATCGAATTGTTGGAGCGGACGATTGCGTATATTAAACCGAGCCGTATCATCGTGCTCGGGCGAGACAACTGTCGTGCCTTGAACGAGTTTTCAACAATAGGAAGTCTGTCTGCGTATCCTGCCGTCACTTATGAAATCGGACGTCATGAATCAGGTATCCCGATGATTGGCCTCCATATGAAGCCGTCAGAAGTGTTCGTCGGGATCGGGAATGGGTATGACTCAAACGGGCTACATTACGGGTCATACGCCAAGCGCGAGCATCTTTTAAAAATCGGTCAAGCGATTGAAACGATTACGGACGAGTGGTTGGTGGATGGACGCGCGTGATGCTTCCCCAAAAGTTGAATTCGTTGAAGTCGATATAGCGCACGTCTTTCGACCGGTTGTCGAGCACGGCCAACAAGACGACGTCGGGAAATCCCCGTTTTTCAAACTGTAAATAGCCGACCCCCGTGACGGAATGATTCTTATAGAAGCCGTTCGCCATATTTAATACGAACGGTCGACCCGCTTTCAGTTCCCGCTCGAACGTCGACCACTTCCATAGATAGCGGGAACTGCCTCGACCGTCATACCCGTATCGCTTCCATAGTTTCGTGATGATGGTGGCGATTTGGGTCGGTGGCGTCCCTTTCTCATCTTTGAAATGGTGCCTGAAGGCGATCTCGCGCATATCCTCCTGAATCTGCGTTACATCATCTGGGATATTAGTGAATCCGTGATTTCGATAAAAGCGGAAGATGGCGGTGATCGATGTCAACGTACAGTTGTTCTTTCCGTTCTCGAATTGTCGTTGGAGCAAGACGGGCACGCCTTCAATCTGTACAGAGCGCTTTAATGTCCAGCGTCCATGGTAACGATCGTTCACATAAGCTTTCGGGTCGATGATACCGGCATAACCGTTGTTTGCGACCTCGAGTTGTCCTGCGAATGGGTGCTCCATCTAGATCTCCCTCCTTTTCTTTTAGTATACAAAGGACGCCCCATCTCATAAAAGAGAAAGGGCGTCGTTTTCGTTAAAACACAAGATGTGCAATTCCGACGATGATTGGAAGTGTGATGAATGTACGTAACAAGAAAATCAACACGAGATCGAAGAACGAGATTGGGAGTTTCGAACCAAGCAACAAGCCCCCGACTTCAGACATATAGATGAGCTGGGTGACGGACAACGTGGCGATGACGAAACGCGTCATTTCACTCTCGATTTCACTTCCGAGTACGGCCGGCAAGAACATGTCCGCAAAACCGACGACCATCGTCTGTGCGGCCGCTGCCGCTTCCGGCACTTGTAGGAACATTAAAATCGGCTCGAACGGCTTTCCGATAATTGTGAAAAACGGTGTATATTCGGCGATGACGACAGCGATTGTCCCGACAGCCATGACGACTGGAAGGACACCAATCCACATATCGAGTACGTTCTTGAAGCCGTCTTTGAGCGTCTCTAGGAAACTTTTACTCGAACGTGACTTTTGTAACGCCTGAATTAACGCCCACTTACCGAGCGACATGTTCGCCGGAACATCTTCTTCCGGTTGAAGCTCGGTTTCCTCATAAGCAGTATCCGCTTTTTTAGATAACGGATAAATTCGCGGCATGATGAGGGCTGCGACTAGACCTGATAAAATGATGGCACCGTAGTACGGCAGGAAGTATTGATCGAGTCTCATATACTGCAGGACGACGATTGTGAAAGTGATGGAGACGACAGAGAATGTCGTTGCAATAATGGATGCCTCTCGTTTCGTATAATAACCTTCTTCATACTGTTTTGTCGTAAGTAGAATTCCAATCGTTGCATCTCCGACCCATGACGCGAGCGAGTCGAGGGAAGCGCGTCCTGGCAGACGGAACAACGGACGCATGATTTTCATCAGGAATGTGCCGACGAACTCGAGAAGTCCGAAGTTCAATAGGAGCGGTAACAACATACCCGCAAAAAAGAATGTCGCAAACAAGATTGGAATCAAATCAAAGAGTAGCAAGCCACCCGTAAATTCCGACGTAATCATCTCTGGTCCGACCGCGAGTAGCGTCATGACACCGGCGATGAAACCGATGATGCGCATGACGAACCAAAACGGTGTCACGCTAAACAGTGCGTTGATTGATGGTCGTTCCACTATAAAGGCAGGACGTGCCGTAAATAATAACAACGAGCCAAGGATTGAAATTCCCATCATGATGACGGCGAGTGTCGGTACGATGCCGCCAATCCAATCAATCAATAGATTGGATAAGAAGGCGATTGGAATCGTGAAACCTTCCTCAGATGAGATTGGTACGATAAAAAACATAATGCCGATGAGCGATGGAATCAAAAACTTAAAAAAGTCTCGACTCGAAAATTTCTTTCCGTCTGGTGTTGATGAACCATTCATGATGCATTCCTCATTTCCCCGAAATGTTTTTGCTGTCTATCTATCCCCATTACACATCCAGCCACGATTAAAACCTCTTTCTTTATCAGTATAAAAAATATGACTAGGTACTATCAACCAAATGCGTGAATTTTCTAAAAATATTGGATGTTGACTAGGCAAAACATTCGTATTCTATAGAGCCATTTAGTATGATGACGGCGAGTCCAACAAATTCAAGATATTTAGAAACTTCATTATAGAGATAGGAGAATGCATGATGAGATTGAGTGTGTTAGATCAGGCGCCGGTCACGTCGGGTCATACGGGAGAACATGCGCTGAAAAGTGCGGTCGAGCTTGCACAAGTCGCAGAAGAGTTAGGATATTACCGCATGTGGATGGCGGAGCACCATGGAGGCATGTCGTTCGCTAGTTCGGCTCCTGAGGTCATCACAGCCTATCTGGCAGCCAAAACAAACAAGATTCGTCTCGGTTCAGGTGGCATCATGATGATGCACTATTCGCCACTCAAGATGGCGGAGGTGTTCAAGACGCTCAGTGCACTTGCGCCTGAGCGAATCGACTTTGGTGTCGGACGTGCACCTGGAGGTGACTCGAACGCGATCTATGCGATGTCACAGGGACAAAAGCCGATGATGGATGGGCTTTATGAAAAATTAGATACGACGCTTCAATTGATTAAAGACGAGGCACCTGAAGAACGTTGGTATAAGAACACACCGGCTGCGCCGACTGGCATCACCCTTCCAGAGGCATGGTTACTCGGTTCGAGTGGGAACAGTGCCGTTCAAGCTGGACGGATGGGGCTTGGCTATTCGTTCGCTCAATTTTTCAATGGCCAATTGAGCGCCGAGACGCTCGATACGTATCGTCATCATTTCACACCGTCTGACTTTATGGAGAAACCGGATATCAGTGTCACGTATTTGGTGACGACGGCGGAAACGGAAGAAGAGGCTGAGTATTTGGCTCGACCTTCTGATTTGTCTCGTCTCTTCTTGATGCGAGGGCAGTTGCGACAGCTATTGAGTCCGGAAGCGGCCCATGATTATCCGCTCACGGAAGTCGATAAAATTCATATCGCCAACAACCGGGCGATTCACCTCGTGGGGACGCCGAAACAAATCGCGGAACAGTTGCGTGATGAGTCGGAACGTTACGGCTTCGATGAAGCGATGATCTGTAGTATTCAGCATAAGCAAGAGGACCGATTAAACGTCTATCGCCTATTGGCAAACGAATTGCTTTAATCCGACAGACACCTTCTCAAGACAGGGAAGGTGTTTTTTTGTACGGACGAAAAACGTTTTCCCATTTTTTCAAAGGTTTTCTCCATACTTAGCACGAAACCAACTACACTATAAGAAAAAGGAACGGGTGGAGGGATACGATGCAACGGATGAAAGGGGACCCACATTATCTGTTCGAGTTGTTCACACGTTTGTATCGAATGGTATTTCTAATGGAAGTGTCAGATGAGGGCTATCGTTACGTTCACGTGAGCAATCAGGCAAAACTTGCTTCTTCACTCCCGGATGATGTGGAAGGGCATTATTTACATGAAATGTATCAATCAGAGGTGGCCAATGAGCTGATTGAGCATTATGATTCGGTCGTTGAGACAGGCGACCCGGTCTATTTCATGTCGAAGATGAATATCGAATCCAATACGGCCCGATTTGCGTCGTCTATGCTTGTACCAATCGAGGATGAGGCGGAGACGGTTCGTTATATACTTAGCTTGACGACCGATTTATCGGAAGAGGCGGAAATTAAACTACTTCGAAGTATCGAGCACATGGACTATTTGACGGGAATGCCGAATTTGATGAAAGTGAAATTGGAGCTCGATCAATTGTTCGAGCAACAGAGTTCAGAAGAAACGAGCGTCATACGTCTGCACATCAATCGTTTCAAGATGATGATGTCACTTCAAGGGGTAGAACGATCGAATCAGTTGATTAAAGATATCACACGTCAATTGGCGAACACACTTCCAAAAGGGTCCATCATCGGTCGGGTGGACAGCGAGGACTTCATCGCGGTTCTGCCATATGTGCCGATTAAAATCGCTTATATGTATGCTGAACATTTGCTTGATGTGATTGCGAGTCATTCCTACCAAGTTGCGGAGGCAGAATTCCCATTATCGAGTTGTATCGGAATCGGAGCGGGGACGACAGACGCCGACCGTATCATTATGAACGCTTCGACTGCTTTACTCGAGGCGCGGCAGACCGGGAGTCAGACGATTCGTTTATATGAGCACGATGAGTACGTACAACGCTATATCGATGAAATCATGATTGAGACGGAACTCGTGAAAGCACTCAAACAAGACGAACTGTACATGGTGTATCAGCCGAAAGTATCGATGGATGGAGCAATTCATTTTGAGGCGCTCATTCGTTGGGAAAGTCCGGTGCTCGGTATTGTTTCTCCTGAAATGTTCATACGGGTTGCGGAGCAGTCGCTACTGATTGAGGACGTGACACAGTTTGTCCTGAATCGGGTGTGCCAAGAGGTGTCAACACATCCCGAGCAATTTGAAGGGCGCCGTGTGGCCGTGAACGTGTCGCCGAACTTGTTTCATGAGAACCATATGAATGAACTCGTTTCCATCATTGCATCGTACGGTCTTCAACCTGAACAGTTTGAGTTTGAAGTGACAGAGCACACGTTAATGCATGAACCAGTCGCTACGATCAAAATAGTCGAATCGTTAAAACAGCAAGGCTTTCGACTGATGATTGATGATTTCGGAGTCAGTTACTCCTCTTTAAATTATTTGAAGCTATTCGAAATTGATGGAATCAAGATTGATCGATCGTTCGTTGCTCAACTCGATCAAGAGAGTGGACTAAAAGAATATGAAATCGTCAAACTGATTGTGTCGCTGGCAAAAAAATTAGACCTAGAGGTGACGGCAGAAGGGGTCGAGACGGAAGAACAATATCGTATTTTACGTCAACTCGGCTGTGATGAGATTCAAGGTTATTTCTTTAGTCGCCCGATGCCGCTCGGAGACTTGGATGAAGCGCTCGATATCTTATATTCCCATCAAGCGATGTTGTCGAAAATCGAACAGCCGTCACAGTTACTTCAACCTTCTCTAGACGACCGTGAAATAAAACGCTTAAAAGCGATTCTGAGATTGGAGATTTTAAATACACCTCAAGAGGAACGTTATGACCGAATCTCACGTTTGGCCGCACAAACTTTACAGATGCCGGTCGCCTTCATCTCCATCATGACGACGGATCAACAGTGGCTCAAATCATGTGTAGGGATTGAACTCGAATCTGCGCATCTTAAACGGGAATGGACGTTATGCAATCGGGTTATCACATCTGAGCGTCCGGTCGTCATTGAAGATGTCGTGTCAGAAGCGATTGAGAGCGATAGTCCTTGGCTCGAGCGTATTGGGTTTTATGCAGGTGTACCACTTCGTACAAAACAAGGTCATGTCATCGGTACGCTTTGTGTGGTCGACGAGCAGGCGAGAACGTTCACGGAAGCAAATCTACAAACACTTGAATCGTTTGCGCATTGGGTCATGACAGAAATTGAGCATACAGAAGTTTTAAGGCGACAAATCAATCGTCAGCAAGTTGTAGAAGCATTGTATGAAGCGACGGCATTACGCCTTCCATTTCAAGACCAATTGGAGCGGGTTCAAGAAATTCTATTGGAATGGGTCGGTTATTCACACGCGGTTATCTTCTCGATTGAGACTTTCAACCGACTCTTGGTAGAGAATGGGGTATCCCGTTTGACGTGGGGAGAAGAAGAACTTCAATCCCTCCATCAACTGACGACAGTCGGTTCACAAACGCTACAAGAAGGCGAACTTATTGTAGACGGCATTGAATTCACCACGCTCATCAGTTTTCCTCTGACACATAATCATCAAGTGTTTGGCTGGATTGTTTTATTGGCGGAGCAAGGGAATTTAAATGATCAACTTGACGAGAATACCCTTCAGGAATTGACCGACACGATACGATTGCTCGCGAGATGGATGGAGAGTGGGATTCGAAAAGAACGGAAACAACGCGAGATGGTTCATATCGCGAAACAGGATCAATTGACGAAACTATGTAACCGTCACACCCTCACGACTGATTTATACAAGCAACTGCAGCGCTCGCAACCGATTACATTACTATTAATTGATTTAGACGATTTTAAACGAATCAATGATCAATTCGGTCATTTGATCGGGGATGAAATGTTAATTGAGATGGCTCAACGATTACATGAGTTTGTACAGCGTGTTGGTGGTCAGGTGTATCGATTTTCTGATAATGCATTCATTGTGATTCAGGATGGCTCTCCCCGCAGGTTAAAAGATATAAATAAAGTCATTTCCCGGGGAATAACTGCGTCGAATGGAGAAGTGATTCATCTTACGGCGAGTGTCGGGGTCACCATGGTGCAAAGTAGTGACACGATCGACGCGATTCTTCATCAAGTCGATTTGGCCATGCACATTGCAAAAAACAATGGGGGCAATCAATGGTTCCGGTACGATGTATATTCAGATGGCGAGGAACTTTAACTGATTTAGTAGAAGAGGAGTTTATTTGTTCATGCAAACTTTGATCAAGCACTCGGAACGTTTTTGGTACATGACACCTGTCGACCGTACAGACCGACCGATTCTCGGTGCCGTTGTCGGCGATACGCATACGCTGCTCATCGACGCTGGTAATTCTGTGTCGCACGCTTCATTCTTTTTAGAACAGCTAGAAAAACAAGACCTCCGTGCGCCTTCGATGGTCGCATTGACACATTGGCATTGGGACCACATCTTTGGTTTACCGGTCCTAGAAGGGGTGGTATCGATTGCAAGTGAGGCGACAAAACAAGGGATGGAGAAGCTCGTCCCGTACGATTGGGACGATGCGTCTCTTGATGAACGGATGGCGCAAGGGATTGAAATCGCATTTTGTGCGGAGGCGATCCGAGAAGAATATGGGGACGCCCGCGACATCGAAATCGTGTTGCCGACGCTGACGTTTCAAGAATCACTGACGCTCGACCTCGGTGGGGTTCACGTTGTGTTGAAACATGTCGGGGGAGACCATGCAAAAGACGCTGTCATTTTATATTTTGTAGAAGAAAAAATCTTATTTTTGGGAGACGCGTTATACGCAAATCTATACGCTCCGACATGGCGGATGACACCGGAAGAGACACTTCGATTGTTGGATGTGTTGGAGACATTCGATGCCCAACAAATCGTTTGGTCACATGGTGAGATGGTGAGTCGTGAAGCGTTCGCAGAAGATTGCCTCGCATTAAGACGAATCGCCACCATATCAAATGATTTCCCAGGAAATAGCGATGGAATCACTCGGTCATACGCTTCACTCGTCAATCGTGAAATCAACGAAGAAGAGAAAGAATTGATTACGTTTTTTGTGAACGGGACGATGGGAAGATGACACATATCATCACAAGAATTCACGAGGAGGACGAGACGTTCCAACAGTTTTTGACCACTCAATTGCGTGACTATAACAACGTTCATTCGATTCATCATCGTGATATACGTGAAGCGAACGTGCCGCTCATTCAGTTAAAAATCGAACAAGAAGGACAGGTGATCGCCGGATTGTATGGGAGTGTGTATTGGGGAAGGTTCGATTTGGATCGCCTGTGGGTTGATGCAGACTTTCATGGTCAAGGCATCGGTAGTCAAATACTTGTAGAAGGGGAGGCGTTAGCGAAGTCGCTCGGTGCGACGCGTGTGAAGTTGACGACGTTCTCGTTTCAAGCAAAAACGTTTTATGAACGATTCGGTTATACGGTCGCGGGTGTGCTACCGGACTATCCACCTGGATCGGACTACTACATGATGATGAAAGAACTATAAAAGGCGACACGAGGTCGCCTTTATTAATATACTTTATCCCCATTGAAGATTGAGTTTTTCACCATGACATAGTCTACTGTGCGCAATGCCTCGAGACTGTCACCACCCGCGTAAGAAATCGCCGATTGGAGGTCTTGTTCCATTTCGGTCAATGTATCTTGCAATGCCCCTTTATGTTCGACAAACATCTTTTTCCCCTCGACGTTCTTTCGCTCACCCTTTTGGAACTCGGAAGCCGAACCGAAATACTCTTTCAATTGTTTCCCGTCTTGTTCGAACGTTTCCCCTGGAGATTCATCGTGTCCGGCAAATAACGAGCCAATCATGACCATCGAAGCCCCGAAGCGAATCGATTTGGCGATGTCACCATGTGTCCGGATCCCTCCATCCGCGATAATCGGTTTTGTCGCCGCCTTGGCACACCATCGCAGTGCAGCCAATTGCCAACCCCCTGTACCAAACCCAGTCTTGATTTTCGTGATACATACTTTACCGGGTCCGATTCCGACCTTCGTCGCATCCGCTCCGGCGTGTTCTAATTCGCGAACAGCCTCTGGCGTCCCGACGTTCCCGGCGATGACGAATGAGCCGGGAAGATGGTGTTTGATGTGTTGAATCATTCGAATGACCGCATTTGAGTGTCCGTGTGCGATATCGATCGTAATGAATTCTGGCGTATGACCGGTCGAGTTAAGCATCTCGATAAAGGCATACTCTTCTTTCTTCACCCCGACACTGATGGATGCATACAATCCACGCTCATGCATATCTTGGATAAACGCAAGACGCGTCTCTGGATTGAAGCGATGCATAATGTAAAAGTAACCGTTCTTGGCCAGCATCAGTGCTACTTTTTCATCGATAATCGTCTGCATGTTAGCCGGAACGACCGGTAAACGGAAAGTAAAGCCACCAAGCTCGACGGTCGAGTTACATTCTGAACGACTGTCGACAATACATTTTGCAGGAATCAATTGAATATCTTCGTAATCAAATACTTTATCCATATGTCACACCCCTATTCACGAACATTAACGTCTTAAATAACAAAAAAACTTCGCCCATTCGGTAATATAACGTGAATAGAACACAAAGTCAAAGGGTATCTAAATAAATTAACTTAAATATGAATATAATTCGATAAAATACATTTAATCGTTCGGTTTTTGATGTTTCACGTGAAAAAAGGACCACTCATTCGTGGTCCTTTGCGAGTACATATTGGTTTCGTCCGCCAGCTTTCGCTTCGTAGAGAGCAAGGTCGGCGCGTTTTAATAACTGTTTGGTCGACAAGCCTTTCACATAACGAGCGCCCCCGACACTTGAAGTCGTGATGAATGTATGATGGTCAATTTCCCATGGACGTTGCAATGCCTGGATGACTTTCTCTGCGACACGATGTAGAGAACAGAGGTCGTTGAAGCGAATGAGCACGGCGAATTCATCACCTCCGAGTCTAGCGATCATATCTTGTTTTCGAAGCACGGATGTCAATCGACGTGCGAGTTGGCGCAAGAGCTCATCACCCACATCATGACCGAACGTATCGTTTATTTGTTTGAAGCGGTCAACGTCAAGTGCGAGGACGGCCAATTCGCCCTGTTCGAACTCGGTTCGATCAATCTCTTCTTCGAGATAGGCGAGGAAGAAGCGGCGGTTCGGCAAATCCGTCAACGTGTCGTGATACGCCAAATGCTTCAATTGTTTCTCGAGTGCTTTTCGCTGCATGATTTCACGGCTGACCGTCAAGTAGTGAAGGAGACGTCCAGATTCATCATAGATGGCCTGTATTTTCGTTTCGAGCCATATCCAGCGCTGATCGGCGTGAAAATGACGGAATTCAAGTGTCAACGAGATGTCCTGTTGCTGTCTTTCTTTCAACTGCTCCCTGACGATGTGGATGTCGTCAGGATGGATATAGTCGAGCGTATTCTTCCCTTCGTAATACCCGGCCGCAAAGCCGAGCACGGTACGGTGGGAAGGGGATGCATAACGAACGGTACCGTCCCGTTCTAACATACAAACGAGATCACTCATGTTTTCTGTGATCAATCGATATTGTAACTCGCTTTGTCTCAAGGCTTGTTCCATTTCACGTTTTTCCGTGACATCACGTAAAATCGTTAGGACGGCCGTTTCGCCCTCGTAGTCGATGAGGAGACTACTGATATCCATCTGGAGCTTGTCTCCACTCGGCGTCACGATGACCATTTCCGTATCCTTCACAGGGCCTCCAAGTTCAAGGGATGCGAGTCGTTTACGGGTGGATAGATGATGCTCTTCTGCGATGAATGAAAAAATCGATTCACTCTCGAGGTAAGTTTCACCAATTGTGGCGAGCGCCATCGCGTTCGCGTATATAATTTTCCCGTCTTGATGGACGATGATGCCTTCTGGAATCGTCTCGATCAGTTGACGATAGCGGCGTTCACTTTCGACCGTAGCACGTTCGGCGTTCTTCTCGGGCGTCAAGTCGATGATGATTGCAAATAGGCCGGTAATGTTACCACCGACCTCGATTGGAATGTTGAGGACGGACAAGTCGAGTCGTTCACCGGATTGATGTTCAGCATAAACGGAATATTTGTGTGGAATCCCAGAAAGCGTGAATTGTAATCCTTTCCGCACCCGAGACCGTTCACTCTCGGGAAGCCAATGCAGGAACGGATGGTGAAGCATGTCCTGTTCCGCATAACCCGTGATGGCCGTGACGGCCGGGTTGACTGATTTAATGTTTAGATGATGATCGAGCACAAAGATGCCATGGGGAGAATAGCGTCGCAGCGACTCATGATGATCTTTCAGGATTGAGAGTTCGAGCTCCCGACGTTTTCGTTCTGTCACTTCACGAACGACGGAGACGATATGTGTGCAGATCCCCTCATCATCAAAAATCGGAGTTACTTCTGACTCGAAGTAATGGAGTGGAAGCCTCAACACATCATTCGCCTCTACGGTATCCGTATAAAATGAGTCAGCAAGAAGATAGTCTTCATAGACGACACTCTTTTTTGTTCGGATTGCTTCATCGTAATACTGTGAGATGAGAGCGGCCGTCTCAGTCGGAACGAGTTCATCAATCTTCTTCCCGATATCCTCATCCGACCAGTTGATTGCACGTTTTCCGGGTTCGTTCACGAAGACGTATCGATAAGCTGAACCATCAACTTCCATAAAGAATACATAGTCTGAAATTTTATCGAACGTCCGTAGTAAAATCGATGCGTTGGATTGAAGTGTATGGTCAGCTTTCATCTCGTCTCCCTCATTTCGTTCATTCTATTTTTTACACGTCATTTTTATTTTAACGTATCCACCACAGAAATGTGTGAACTTTCAAAAAAAGACAGGATGCATATACATCCTGTCAGGCAGCTTCGTTCAGTTGTTTTTGTTCGTTCCGTCCATTCATAACGTAATACAAGAAAATGGTAAAGAGAACGACGCCAGAGAGAATCAGGTATAACGTCGAGAAACCGGTCAACGGAATGAGTAGTCCGATGAAATAAGGTCCAAACCCGAGACCTGCATCGAGCGCAATAAAGAACGTGGATGTCGCCATCCCCATCCGGTGGGGTGGTGAAGCCTTAACGGCAATCGCTTGTGTACCAGATTGGATATTTCCGAAACCTAGTCCAATCAAAGCACCTGCGAGTAGAAGAATCCAGCCACTGCTTGCTTGACTGAGCACAAGAAGCCCGACGGCAAAGATGGCGATTGCCGGATACATGACGACGTTTGCTCCGCGCGCATCCATCAATTTCCCAGTGATTGGACGTGATAAGAGTACTGCAACCGAATAGACAAGGAAGAAGATACTTGCCGCCTCAATCAAGTCGAGTTCACTTGCATAAAAGTTGATATAGGACAAGACACTCGAGTAGCTTAGTGCGGCCATGCCGATGATGAGGGCAATCGGTAACGCCCTCGGTTCGACGAATGATTTCAATGAGAAGCCACGAACGACTTCAGGAGCATCGACTTCAGGTACGTTGACGAAGAACGTACTCGCTAAACTGATGACTCCAATCACGAAACAAAGAGCGAATATGAGGGTAAAGCTCGTATATTGGCTAAGGAGCAATCCGACGAACGGCCCGATGGCTGTCGCCAGAGTGGAGCTCATGCTGTAATAGCCGATGCCTTCACCTTTCCGGGTCGCAGGGATGATTTGCGCTACGATGGTCCCGGTTGCCGTACTCGATAATCCCATCCCGAGACCGTGAACGAACCGGGTGAGCAATAAGAAGCCGATGCCCCAATGGACGAAGTACAATAAAATCGTGGTGGTGAAAAAGACGAGCCCGATATAAAGCGTCTTCTTCCGACCGATCGAATCAATGAGTCGACCGATGAATAATCGTCCGGTCAACGTCCCGATGATGAAGATACCGGTGACGAGTCCTGCTTGACTCGTCGTCGCTCCGTACGACTCGACGGCATGCACTCCGATTGTGACCATCAATAAGAAAAAGATAAGCGTCAGGAAGAAGTTGATGAGCGAGATAATCAAGAAGTCTCGCGTCCACAGTTTTTGAATAGGTTGATGCATCGAACACGACGCCTCCTTTTCTTCAAAGTCGAATAGTTAATAAACATAACTAAAAGAGTATACCAAATCAAATTAGGATTGTCTGAGATGATGCACTACATGCACTGAATGACAGACATGAAAAAAACTCGACCGGGAATCGAGTCGAGTAAAGTAAAGTCGTTAGGCACGGTCCCAGAAACGGGCTGTCGCAATCCCATCGATGAACGCATCGAATCCATCGAGGTTGTGCTCGTCAAACGTGAAGACGCCAGGCTGGTCTGTCTTCACGCGACATGTGGCGAGTGCCTCTTTGTGATGCACGTGCAAGGCGAGCGGCTTATAGTGCTTATACGTGTTCTCGATAAACTCGAGGACATCATCTTCGACCGAGGTTGCGGCGCTCACTAAGAAAGCGGCATCGAAGAGACTCGCGTCGACTGTGTCATACGTCTCTTTTACTTTCAAATCACCGAGCATATGCGCTTTTTTTCCGACGAGGCTATAGTTGACATTGTGGTCGGCGAGCGTCTGCACCCATTGTTTCACCTGATTCGCGTCCACGTCACCGGCGAGGAGGAGGGCGACACTCTTCGTGTCCGGTTTTTTAATCGTGTTGGCCATCGAGAGGGCAGGGGAGCTCTTATCTGACTGGACCTCATTATTCTCTTCTGGCACTTGTACCCCTAAATTGTCCGCGACGACTTCGGCGAGGTGACGATCGATCCGATTCAATAAATCGACGGCGTTTTCTTTCACCATGTCGGACTCACATTTTCCGAGCTCAAAACTACAGGCGTCTTGAATATGTTGCTTCTCGACATCGGTCATGCTGTTGTAGAAGAGCTTCGCCTGTGAATAGAAATCAAGGAAGCTGTCGCTACGGCCGCGAATCTTATGCCCGTCCACCTTCTCTTGATAATGCTCGAAACCACCTTGGTCGGCCGGTACGGGTTCCGGCTGGTTGTTGTTGAGCGCATTTTTGTGATAGCTCGTCTGACCTTTATGGACGGCCATTTGATGCATCCCGTCCCGCTGGTTGTTGTGGAACGGACAAACGGGCTTGTTGATTGGGATCTGGTGGAAGTTTGGTCCGCCAAGACGTGAAAGCTGCGTGTCCGTATACGAGAACAGACGACCTTGTAAGAGCGGATCGTTCGAGAAGTCGATTCCTGGGACGAGATGACCCGGGTGGAAGGCGACTTGCTCAGTTTCCGCGAAGAAGTTGTCGACGTTTCGATTGAGTGTCATTTTCCCGACAAGTTTCACTGGAATCTCTTCTTCCGGCCACAGTTTGGTCGGGTCTAAGATGTCGAAGTCGTAGTTGAACTCGTCTTCTTCCGGGATGAGTTGCAGACCGAGCTCCCATTCCGGATAGTCACCTTTATTGATGGCTTCATACAAGTCGACACGGTGGAAGTCAGCGTTTTTCCCGACTGCCTTTTGGGCTTCGTCCCATACTTGTGAATGCACCCCGAGCTTTGGCTTCCAATGAAACTTGACGAAGTGCGCCTTTCCTTCCGCATTTACGAGACGGAACGTATGGACCCCGAACCCTTCCATCATGCGTAGACTACGTGGAATGCCCCGGTCACTCATCGCCCACATGACCATATGAGCCGTTTCATGGTTTTGTCCGACGAAATCCCAGAACGTATCGTGCGCGCTTCCCCCTTGCGGCACTTCCGTATGGGGTTCAGGTTTCACGGCATGGACGAGGTCAGGGAACTTGATGGCATCTTGAATAAAGAAGACCGGAATGTTGTTTCCGACTAAATCATAGTTCCCTTCGTCTGTGTAGAACTTCGTCGCAAATCCTCGAACGTCACGTACCGTATCGGCAGACCCACGTGAACCTTGGACGGTCGAGAAACGGACGAATACGGGCGTCGTCTTGGAAGGGTCGTTCAAAAAGTTCGCTTTTGTGAACTCGGCGAGCGGTTCATACACCTGGAACTCCCCGTGAGCCCCGACACCACGCGCATGGACGATGCGCTCCGGAATCCGCTCATGGTCGAAGTGAGTCATCTTTTCGCGGAAATGGAAATCCTCGATCAATGTCGGACCACGGCGTCCTGCTTTCAGCGAGAATTCGTCTTCCGCCATCTTCAACCCTTGATTTGTCGTCAAGCCAGCTTGTTGTTCGTTATCAATCGTATGTTGTTTTAACTGCTCTTCTTTCTTGTTCCCCATGTGATTGCCTCCCTTAAGTATGACTGACCGTCGTAAGTCACGATTTGACCTACTATATCGGTGTTCCCTAACCTAAAATAAAAAAATCCCTCTTTTTCAAAAAAGAGAGATTTCACACAAAGTTAAGGTTATTCATAATGCGGCCCATACATGTTGTTTCAATACGATTTGTTGCACCACTTTAGGGTCGAGTTCGTATTCCGTGGCAATGACACGCGTCACTTTCGCTTTCGCATCGGGGTCATCAGGATTCTGCTCCGTATACTGGTCTTGCCATGACCTCCAAATCTGTATCTCTTTGTCGGTCAATTTGGTCGTCCATTCTTTTTCCCGAAGTTGCCAGCCGAATATCATGTCGTCTATTTGACCGGGTTTCACCCAATCGGCAAGCGCGTAATCACCTTCCGGAGCGAATACGGCTTCACCGAGTGGGGGTTCCGTCCCGATATACGCGGCATCATCATAAAATCGTAGCAAGGCGGCCTGAAACTGATCAGACTGTTGTACGTCATCGATGACGTCATGACTGATTGATTGAAGCTCATCCGTACTCCGTTCCCCATGTACCACGACATCATATTCATATCGAGTGACGCCGTCTTCTTCAATGGGTGTACGTTCTTCAATCGTGTATATTTCCTCGGAAATAGAGGCTTGTTCAGACTTCAATTCTGTGGTGGGTGTCGACTCCTGCGGCCAGAACCAGACGGCCAAGCCGAGCGGGACGAGAAACACGGCGAGACGCCGGAGTTGATATACCCAATTTGCTTTTCTTTTTTTCTTCAACCAAAAAACACTCCTTCAATATGTAACAATCCCCGAGATGTCGGGGATTATGTTCGATCTAGACGAACGAGGTCCGCATCGGGATGCGACTGACCGCGAACGAGGGCACTTAAAATACGAGAGCCGAGCATGCTGTACACCGTCCCATTTCCCCCATATCCAAGTAAGTAAAACAAGTTCGGTTGATTCGGGTGCTCTCCGATGAACGGGAGTTGGTCCACTGATTCTCCGAACAAGGCGACCCAGGCATAATCGATTTCAAGGTCATACATCGGGAAGAGATCGGCTATTTTTTCTTTCACCCGTTCTGCCCGATCATTCATGAGCGTCTCGTCGTGAGGCGTCTCTGCTTTGTCTTCGTCGAGTCCACCTGCGATAATCCGACCATCGGGAGTCGTACGTAAATAGAGATACGGGCGTTTCGTCTCCCAAATGAGGGCACGTCCTTCCCATTCACTGAACTCAGCGATCGGATTCGTGGCGATGGCGTATGACCGATTCAAATCGATCCGATGGGAATCGAGTAGGGGGGCAGGCCCATAACCCGTCGCAAAAATGACTTTATTTGCTTTGAATGTCCCGTTTGAAGTGAAAACGACCCATCCGTCACCGTCGGACACGACCTCATCCACCGACGTTTCTTCAAAAATCGGGACTTGTTGTTTTGATAAATGGCGGATGATTTGACGGCTTAGCGTGAGCGGATTGACCTCGGCATCGCCTTTCGTGATGAGGGCCGCCGGTTTTTCGAATGGGAAGCGTTCGCGTAGTGCCTCACGATCCAACCATTCCACGTCAAAACCGTGTTTTGACAGCATCTCATACTCACGTTTCAATTTGGCAACATCGGTCTCATCACTCGCAAAACAAAGACTGTCCCGTCGAATATATATATCGGATGCATCGACATCTTTTGCCACCTGGTCGAGCGATTCGACCGCATCGAGACACAATTGATAAAAGCGTACCGCTGCCGCCTCTCCAATTTTTTCTGCGAGTTCATGTAACATGATGTCATTTGAATATTGAATTAACCCGGTATTTGCTGATGTGCTTCCTGTCCCGACTTTGCGCGCATCAATAACCGCAAAATCGACACCGTCCTGTTGTAGCGTATAGGCCGTCAATGTCCCGGACATGCCAGCTCCAATGACGAGCACGTCGTAGCGTTCCTTTTTTTCAGGTTGTTGCAATACGACGTTATCTGACTCAGTTGTTGGCCAATACAGTTCTCCGTTATACAGTTCCATAATTTCTCCTCCACGATTCAGCATCTTCCTTTTTATCCCCGCTTCAGAAAAGGCAAAACCTAAAAAAACCGCAGACAATGTGTCATTACTCTAATCATTTATAGATTTCTACGTTCAATTTATTCAAGTGAAAATGGAATTGCCGATAGCCACTATGCTTGACTGACGACAAAGTGAGTATAGCCTGAAGAACTTGACGATTACATCGATAACTTTTACAATTCTCTAATACAAATTAATTATATCGGTTAAGTGAGAATTATAAGGAGGAAGTAATGGAAGTAATCAACTACTCAGTCATTCCTGGAGCAGGCGCATTTTATTATGAAGGAAACGAGATTGGAATTTTGCTTTGTCACGGCTTTAATGGGACGCCTCAAAGTGTACAAGATGTCGGAATTGAACTGATGAAGCAAGGGTTTACTGTTTACGCACCACGTTTGAAAGGGCATGGGACAGACCCGGAAGACTTTCGATGTTCGACATATCGATGTTGGTATCAGAGTGTGATCGAAGGAATTGAAAGGTTACGCGAGTCGTGTCAGACTGTCGTTGTCGTCGGTCAGTCAATGGGTGGAACACTAGCACTCAAAGCAGCTCTCGAAGGAAAAGCAGACGCAATCGTGACAATCAATGCCGCACTGTCCGTACCTGGATATGCGTGTCATGCGTCTGATACCGAGTGTCGATTCATCGATGAGGACGCTCCGGATATCTTGGCAGAAGATGTGTATGAGATCGTCTATGACCGCGTTCCGACAAGGGCAATCCGGGAATTACTTTCATTGATCGATGAGGTGAGACCACACGTCGGATCGGTGGATGTGCCGACATATGTCATTCATTCAGCTGTCGACAATGTCGTTCCGCCAGCTGACTCCATCTGGTTGTTTGATCAGCTGCAAGGTAAAAAGGAATATGCAGTACTTCCAAACTCGTATCACGTCGCGACGATGGACCATGATTGGAAGCATTTGTCGAAGCTGATTACGACTTTCTGTGAACAGGTGGGGGCGCATCATCAAAATGCAGTGTAAAAACTGCATTTTTTTATGGACTGATTCTTTGCAAACGCTTGCACTATTGCTATGGTAGATGTGAATCATACCTTATTGTAGGAGGCACGGTGCCGTATGGAGACGTTGTTCAGCCAAACGAAACAAACAAAAATAAGTCGTGTATGGTGGAAAGAGGCGATTGCCTATCAAATCTATCCACGAAGTTTCAAAGATTCGAACGGGGATGGGATTGGAGACCTTCGTGGAATCATTGAAAAGCTTGATTACTTAGAAGACCTTGGGATTGATGTCATCTGGATTTGTCCGATGTATAAATCGCCGAACGATGACAACGGATACGATATTAGTGATTACCAAGATATTATGGAAGAGTTCGGGACGATGGAAGATTTCGACGCCTTGCTAAAGGCTGTACATGCGCGTGGGATGAAGCTGTTGCTCGATCTCGTCGTCAACCATACGTCGGACGAACATCCATGGTTCCTAGAGTCGAAAAGTTCGAAAGACAATCCGAAACGGGATTGGTACATTTGGCGAGATGGTAAAGAAGGTGCACCACCGAGCAACTGGGCGAGTATCTTTGGCGGCTCTGCCTGGGAATACGATACAGAGACTGATCAATATTACTTACACGTCTTCTCGAAGAAGCAACCTGATTTGAACTGGGAGAATCGTGAAGTACGAACGGCTGTTTACGATATGATCAATTGGTGGCTCGATAAAGGCGTCGACGGATTCCGTGTCGATGCAATCAGTCACATTAAAAAGATGCCGACGGGGACGATGCTTCCATCTCCGGACGGCAAACCGGTCGTCACGGCGTTCTCGATGTATTCGAATATCGATGGAATCCATGACTACCTTCAAGAGATGAAGCGGGAGACTTTCTCGAAATACGATATTATGACCGTTGGTGAAACGAACGGGATTGAACCGGAAGCAGCGGATCTTTGGATGGGACCGGAAAATGGCGCGATGAATATGGCGTTTCATTTTGACCATGTCGATATTATGCGACGGTCACGTCTTGCCCCGCTCGATGTCGTCGAGTTGAAACGAATCTTTGATAAATGGCAACAAGGTTTACTCGAAACCGGTTGGAACGCACTATACATTGAAAATCATGATATGGTGCGAGCGGTCTCGCTCGTTGGGGATGAGCAACATTACTGGCGTGAGAGTGCCACGGCTCTTGGGATGATGTATTTCTTTATGCACGGCACACCATTCATCTATCAAGGACAAGAGATTGGGATGAAGAACGTGCCCCTCCCGTCCATTCATGACTATGATGATGTCGCGACAAAAAATGAGTATTTCGAACGGATTGCGAACGGGATGAGTGAAATCGATTCGATGCAACAAGTATGGGGGACCTCACGTGACAACGTGCGAACGCCGATTCAATGGGATGCGTCGCCTCATGCTGGTTTCTCGACGAAAACACCATGGATGCCGATTCATGAAGAGTATGAGACGCTTAACGTCGAGGCGCAGCAACACGATCAACACTCAATCCTATCATTCTACAAGGAGATGATTCGACTTCGCCGAGCCGAAGAGACGTTTACGTATGGTCGTTATCGTGACGTCTTGCCAGAGCACAAGCAAGCCTTCGTCTATGAACGTTCATTTGAGAACAATCGATTTTTCGTGGTCGTCAACTTGACTGCCAACCCGGCAGAAGTGACAATTCCAGAAATAGCGGGCGCTACGCTCGTCATGACGAATGAAATTGATCCGGAGACGATTGAGACCGAGACATTTATGTTGCGACCATTCGCAGCCCGTCTATATCGTTTATGATAGAGAGGTACCTTCTGAGGAGGGTACCTCTATTGAATGTGAGGTGAGATGAGGATGCATACGATTGAATTTTCAAATGGGAACGAGGTAGCACGAGTCGTCATCATAAGCGCGAGCCGCGAACTAGTAAACTTGATGATGGATGAGCAACGTGTTGTAACCACTGTGACAACGTATCTCGATTTTGGAGAGGCGTTCGCCTCGGCCTTCCATTCCCTTCAAGGAACGGCGACGCTCCATGATATCGATGGAAATACGATCATCAACGTCATCTTTTCGCATCGAGGAGTCAGCTTGCAATTCCATCATCCGCTTCCCGAGAAGACACTACAGACCGATCAAAGTTACGTGACGGATGCGATGCGACAAATCGGTATATGGGATAGACTGTGACAAATACGGGAAAAGAGCATATGATAGAGATTGACTAAATGGAAAGGGGTGTCGGGTATGGATGGAACGAAACGTGCTGACATTCGCCCAGGGCTCCATGTCCAAATCGTTTTGAAACAAGATCAACGAAGCGGAAAGCTGACGAAAGGCGTCGTTCAGGATATATTGACGAACTCGCCACGTCATCCGCACGGAATCAAAGTGCGTTTGAGCGATGGACAGGTCGGTCGTGTGAAAGTGATCGAAGCTGGAGGTGAGTAAGATGAGTGAGAAAAAATTATCTTTTCAAGAGGCGATGAAACAAAAGCTAGCAGAAAAGAAACAGAACCAGACAAAGGTTCCGACAGGTTTACATGGTACGAAACAAAAACCATTAACGAGTCAATTGACGAAAAAACCAAATAACCAGAAGAAACGTACTGGTATTTAAGACGACAGCTACTCGAAAAGAGTGGCTGTTTTTTTTGAATATTCGTTTCATGGTCATCAAAAACAATCATGATTTAATATTTCTAAACATTATTATTGTAAGCGCTTTAAATGAGTTTGTATAAGGAATCATGATTCATTGATGTGAAAAAACAGTGAAGTAACCTATAAAAAAATTGTTGATAATTTTCAGAATCTTTGTATAATTCAGAACTAAGACATCATAAAAAATCTCAACTTCAGATTCACACAACAGGGAGGAACTTATTCATGGAAGCGATTCAAGGTTTGCTACAAGGAAGCGTCGACTTTTTGAACAACATCTTATGGTCGTACGTATTGATCGCCGTACTCGTTGGAGCCGGGATTTATTTCACAGTCAAAACACGATTTATGCAGTTCCGGTACTTAAAAGAAATGTTCCGTGCGGTCACGGATAAGTCGGACGTGACACCATCAAAAGATGGCAAGAGTATCACACCAATGAAATCATTTTTTATCGGTGCTGCGACTCGAATCGGTACAGGTAACCTTGCAGGGGTCACGGTAGCCGTCACACTCGGTGGACCGGGAGCGGTCTTCTGGATGTGGATCGTCGCCCTTCTCGGTGGCACCACAGCCATGATTGAAAGTACATTGGCTCAAGTATACAAAGTGAAAGACGATGTCGCTTATCGCGGTGGCCCAGCGTACTACATCGAAAAAGGTTTGAATAACCGTGCACTAGGAATCGTATTTGCGGTTCTCATCGCCGTCACATTTGGCCTCATCTTCAACTCTGTTCAATCGAACACGATCGCTGCAGCATTCGATAACGCATTCGGTGTCGATGCAGTCATCGGTGGAGCAATCTTGGTTGTTCTTACTGGTCTCGTCATCTTCGGTGGAGTACAACGTGTCGCTAACTTCTCGGCAATCGTCGTACCGGTCATGGCCGTGTTGTACCTTGTAATCGCGCTCTACGTTGTTGTTGTCAACTTTGCTGAACTCCCAGCCGTCTTCGCGATGATCTTCCAAAGTGCATTCGGTTTAGACGAAGCAGTCGGCGGTTCAATCGGTGCCGCGATTTCTATGGGTGTTCGTCGTGGACTCTTCTCGAACGAAGCTGGTATGGGTTCTGCACCGAACGCTGCAGCAGCAGCTGAAGTATCACACCCTGCGAAGCAAGGTTTCCTTCAATCACTCGGTGTATTCTTGGATACGTTGATTGTTTGTACAGCAACTGCAGCCATCATTCTTCTCTCAGATAGCTACGCTTCAGGGAATGGTGAAGGGATTGTCCTCCTTCAAAATGCTTTGACTGAACAAATCGGAGCACTCGCCCCGGCATTTATCGCCATCAGTGTCTTCTTGTTCGCATTCAGCTCGATTGCAGGAAGCTACTACTACGGTGAAACGAACATCGAATTCATCAAGAAGAGTAAAGGTGCAGTCCTTGGATTCCGTCTTGCGACAATGGCATTCGTCTTCATCGGAGCGGTTGCGAGCCTCGGATTCGTTTGGAGCCTCGCTGATCTCTTCATGGCAGGAATGACATTGATCAACATCACAGCCATCACATTGCTTGGTGGTGTTGCCTTCAAAGTTCTTAAAGACTACGAAGAGCAACGTGCTCAAGGTCTCAACCCACGCTTCTCAGCTCGTAAACTCGGTATCGAAAACACAGAGTGCTGGGACGTCGAAGAAGACGAGGTGGCACAAGGTTCTGTTCAAACAGCCGCTGCTGACGCTTCAAAATCATAATGCATCACGCAACAAACAGGGACCCTGCTAATTGGGGTCCCTGTCTTTTTATGCACGTTGACGGATTGGCTTGACGGCTTGTTCCATTTCAGTTTTATTTAAATACAAGTAACTTCCGGCCACGAACAACGCACCCCCGACAATGTTACCGAGTGTGGCGAAGAATAGATTGTAAAGGGCGCCACTGAAGTTGATGAGTTCTGACGGCACATAGTGAAGCGCAAGTGCGAAGACACCCATGTTCGCAATCGAGTGTTCGAACCCGGCAGCAAAAAATACGACGACTGGAATCATCGTTAGCATGATTTTTGCGACGTCGTTATTTGTTTTTAGTGGCATAAAGATAGCCAGACAAACGAGAATGTTACACAAAATCCCTTTTAGGAAAATCGCAAGGGCATCTCCGCCGATTTTTTTCGCCGCAACGACAGCGAGCAAATGATCACCCGTTACCTCGCCCATACTGTGAGCTCCGATGACGAGAAGAGATAAAATGACGGCGCCAATCAAGTTGCCGATCCAACTGATTCCCCATATTTTCGCTAAGTCTAACCAAGCGACACGTCCCCGTTTTGCCCCGGTGTAGAGATACATCGTATTACTCGTAAATAGTTCTCCACCCATCCAAACGATGAAGACGAGTGCCACCGAGAAACTAGCACCGGCAATGAGCATCGTTCCGGGGACATCGATGAACATGTTTCCGACTGTGAATGAGAAGACAACTCCAATGCCAATTAAAAAGCCGGCGATAATCGACCGTAACACATATTTAGAAAATGAATGCTGAAGCAACGATGATTTTTTAAATGCGGCTTCTTCCATATAATCGATGACTTGCTTTTCCATAAGAAGACCTCCTTTAGACCCTTTCAGTCTAGGAGGTCGACGTATAGTTTGCAATTGTTTTCACAAACTTTCAAGAAGTTCTCACGAAACCGTTCACATCGTTGCCACGAGTTCAACTTTGATACGATCTGGGTCTTCGAAAAACAGTGCTGTATAGTCTGGGCCACCCGCATGGGGAAAGCGGTCTCCGTAAAGCTCTTGGAAGCCGTGTGACGTCAGCTGTTGACGAATATCTTCTAGTTGTGTGAGCGAGGTGGCATGAAACGCCAAATGATTGAGACCGGTCTTTTTTCGGTGATAGGACGGAGTGAGATGGTCTTCTTCCGTCTGTACGAATACGAGATATGTATCGCCGAAACGATAGCTTCGACCTTCCGGCCATGATTGATAGAGCGTGTATCCGAGTTGGTCACATAGAAGCCATTCCCAAGCACGTACACTTTCATTTAGGTTGGATACGTACAGTTCGACATGGTGAAGCATGAGAATCATCCTTTCGATGGACGTTTGAAATCGGTCCGTTCGGTATAATTGAACTATACAACGTATGGGGAGGTAGCGTATGGATCGGACAGGGCTCGTCTCGAATATTTTGATTGCCGGAAAGACCGGCGTTGGAAAGAGTGCGTTCATTAACTATATATACGGACACGACGTCGCTGAATCTAGGGCCGGAAGTCCGGTCACCTCAGAAGGACTTCATGAGTACGAGTATTACGACTTAGAGCGGGGCATCTTGTTTCGGTTCTTTGATACATGGGGGCTTGAGGCAGACCGTTCCGAGGAGTGGCACCAAGCAATATTATCTATCGTCCATGAGCGCGAAGGGGCGCTCGATATCGCAGAGTGGTTTCATACGATTTACTACTTGCTGTCGGTACAGTCGGGACGAGTCGAGGCATACGAGCTCGAGTCGATTTTAAAACCGCTATATGCACGAGGTAGCAACGTCACTCTCATTTTAACCAACTTCAATGAAGAAGATCCGATGAGTGTACAGAAAGCCTCGGCGATGGAACAAGTGTTGTTGCGTGAACTTCCGATTGAAGAAGAGAACATCATCCGGGTAAACAGTGTCGAGAAAACGTTACTGACGGGAAAGCGCATCCCGGTGAACGGATATGAAGAGGTGTGGAAGCGTAATCGGACGAACCTTTGGAGAGACATCGAACGAAAGCTTCCAATCAATCTAACGAATCATCTGGTGGAAGAGTTAGAGGATTGGCGAATACGCAGCATCACTTCGGCGGAAAAAATTCGCATGCTGACGCCACAAGCGATGATCAGCTGGAAAGCGCGTAACATCGAGAAAGACTTAGAAAAAACGCTCGAACAGGCTGCCCTGACAACGGAAGATGCGATGGCAGAAGGGGTACGTCATTACATCCAACTCATGCAACGGTACCCGTTAGTCGGTGAACAGGCAAATCAACTATTCAAGACAAGGCGAGTCGAACTCGGATTTGACTATTCGTTCGGAAAGACGGTGCGAAAGATGGTCCTCGGTATGGTTCCTGGAGTGCACTTCATTTACTGGGCATTCAAGCGTCGAACGGCAGAACGAGGCATTAAAAAAGCCATCGAGCAGCAATACGCATCCGTCAGACAAACGATTGAAGAAGAGATTCGACGTGGTTTTGAGCGCGAGATGCGCCAGCTGGGACAAACGCTTAACTCATAAAGGGGGAAATGAGAATGGAATCGACGAAGCGGTTTGATTTTAAGGATTATGATTTAAAGGCAGAACTTGAACGACTGCGTGGGAATGTGAAAAAACCAAATATCCTCATTGCTGGAGCGACGGGAGCGGGAAAGAGTTCGGTCGTGAACTATGTGTTTGGACGTGATTTGACGAAAGTGGCTGCCGGAGAACCGGTTACAAGAGGGATTCATCAATATAAAAATGATGACATTGCGGTCACCTTGTTTGACAGCGAAGGGTATGAAATCGGAAGTGCGCGACAGCAACATTACGAGGAAGAAGTCATCGGTTTTGTGGAGAATAATAGACGAAAGGAAGCGTCTGATCGAATTCATCTCGTGTGGTATACCATCAACGCCGCAACGAAGCGCGTCACACCTCTCGATAAAACGCTCATTCGTCGCCTAAGTGAATCAACGGCTGTGGCTGTCTTATTTACTCAAATTGATCAAGTAGACCTGGATGAACTGACAGCACTACGAAATGAACTGAATGGAATAGTAGTAGAGGAATCCATCTTCCAAGTGAGTATCGCCCGAGAAATCATAAACAACGAAGCGTTGCGACAACATGTAGATTGGGAGCGATTGATTGTTTGGTCGGTCGAACAGTTAGATGCATCCTTGCAGGAAGGACTCCTGATGGAAATTCAGGCAGAAAGTGAGGCGATGCTTAAGCTAAAGCGTAAAAAGGCGAATCGCATCATTTCAGGTTATGTGGCGAGCGCGGGAACAGCTGCTGCAGTACCACTCCCATTTGCAGATGCGGTGGCGTTGACACCTATCCAGGTGACAATGAGCGTTCATTTATTCCGCTATTGGGGTGTGAAAGCAAGTGACGATTTACTGAAGACACTCATCGGAAGCACAATCATTCCACAAATCGGTCGAACGTTATCGAAGACTCTTCTGTTAAATGTAATGAAATTTTTTCCTGGGGCGAATATGGCGGCCGGCGTCATTAACGCGACCGTCGCATCAGGCATCACATGGGCAATTGGTCTGGCCATCAATGAAATCGCTTATCGAAACGCAATGGATTCTTCGAAAACGATTGAGCAGTTGTTGAATCAAGAGTTCGGCTCACTGTTCGAACAGTTCTTGAAACAAAATCCGAAGACGGATAAACCGTCATAACGACTCTCATTTGTTAGACTACAAGTAAGTGTAGAGAGGGGGAGAAAGTTGAAAAAACGAATCTATATTACACGCCGATTGCCTGAAGAGGCAGTCGAAACACTTCGTGACCACTATGACGTACGCATGTGGGAACATGAGGGACAAAGTGTCCCACGTGAAGTTCTTCTAAAAGAAGCCGCCGCGGCACATGCACTTTGGACGATGCTTAGTGACACAATTGATCGTGAAGTGTTTGAAACAGCAAACAATTTGGAAGTCGTCTCAAACTTGGCTGTAGGATATAACAATATCGACTTGAACGCAGCGAAAGAGAACGGGGTCATCGTGACGAATACTCCGGACGTCTTGACGGAAACGACAGCGGACCTGACGTTTGGACTGATGATGATGACGGCCCGACGTCTCGGTGAGGCCGAACGTGATTTACGTGCTGGCGAGTGGAAGTCTTGGCTTCCGATGGGATATGTCGGGATGGATCTCTATCAAGCGAAGCTCGGCATTATCGGCATGGGACGGATTGGTGAAGCGGTCGCACGCCGGGCGAGAGGATTTGATATGGATGTGCTCTATCACAACCGGACACGTCGTCATGAGTCAGAGTCGATGTACGGCTTCACGTATGCAGAGCTCGATGATCTGTTGGAGCAATCTGACTTCGTCATCGTTCTCGCACCGCTCACGGACGAGACACGAGGTATGCTCGGAGCTAAAGAGTTTGCCAAGATGAAAGAAACATCGATTTTCATCAATGTGGCTCGTGGAGAGATCATCGATGAACAAGCATTGTATGAAGCGTTAAAGGCGAAGAAGATTTGGGGAGCAGGGTTAGATGTGTTCACTAAAGAGCCCATCGATCTTGATCATCCATTATTGAAGCTTCCGAACGTGACAACATTGCCGCATATCGGAAGTGCCTCGATTCGGACACGTCTGGCGATGATGGCATTGAATCGAGAAGCGATTGAGAACGTGCTCGAAGGGAAAGAACCGAAGAATCGATTGACGTAAGAAAGCCTGACGCGCACGCGTCAGGCTCAGGCTGTTGACTAACATGAATAATATCGCTCGCCTTTCCGGCGCCCACGCTTTCCGCAGGCAATCCCGGAGCCGCATCGCGACTTGGGTCGCTGCTGGGTCTCCGTCGGATTGCTTTCCTGCAGGAGTCGGGGCGCCGTCGGGCGAGCAACGCAAACGGTCGTCATCTGGCGGCCGTTTGTCTTTTTCTGAGGCCTCGATGGCCGAAGAAAAAGCCCGGTACATACTTCGAATCTGTCCAAAAGGGGAAAGGGACGGTAAACACCGATCCCACCCGTCGTCGACGAGAAGGTGCCCGACCATTCGACGATCAGCCAGGCCTATCGGCTTCGTCCACAGACGGTCGAGCGCTCAATTGCCGACGGGAAAGAGCTCCACGGGCTCCGTTTCACCTTCTACAGGGGGATCAAGAAGGTCCAACGCGCCAATCTGGTGGCAGCCACCGCACAAAAAATGAAGAAACTGGCCAATCTGTTGGCCAGAAAAGACTGTCTACATAGCATTTCTTCAATTTTATGGGGGCAGAACGCCTCAAGAAACTGGGAACCACAAAAAAGGACGAACCAGGTCGCAAGATGCGACCTGGTTCGTCAACAAGCTGAGCCTGACGCGCACGCGTCAGGCTTTTTTATTAAAAGCGTCGGATATTATCTGGATCTTCTACATCATTACGGTAGGCACGATCATCGAGCCCACGTAGTTTTTCTTCACGATCACGTTGCTTTGTTTCTTTATCAATTTTATCTTGCTCAGGGTCTACCGGATGACTCGGGTCGACGGTTTGAGTTTCTTGATATGGTTTTGAGTCGATTTCTAAACCATCGTCTGTGTGACTACCGAGATGTGTTGACGATGCGTCTTGATACGGTTTCGCGTCGACTGTCACACCATCTTGGTGACGGCGTTCAAAGTCTTCATCCACGTAGACGAGAAGTTTTCCGGCTTCAACATCGTCATAGTGACGTTTCACCTCATCTTCACTGAGTCCCATGTTACGCAAACCAGCATGAACGTCTTCATGTCCACTCAAGAAAGCCCGAACTTTATCGAACCAGCTCGCCTGATGAGTCGACTCTGTATGAACGTCCGTATCACGTCTCAAGATTGACACGTTGTCTTCATGTTTCGTCACGACGTAAATGTGTGAGTCTTCATATCCTTTTGCCCGTAACTCTTCAATTTTTCCAAGTGCTGCGTCTTGTGTATCGTGCATACTGATGAATCGTTTCTCATTCATAATCGTTCCTCCTTATAATCGTCGGTGATCTTCTAATCCAGAATGACCGCGTACAATCGGGTCCTCTTTTGTTCCTTTTGGTTTCTTGTCATGATCATTGAATGGTTTCGCATCAAAGGCAATCCCATCTGCCTTTTCTCCTTTATCATGATCGAGTTCGCTATCTTTTTTATACATATTTGGATAACGGTCATACGAATGGCGATCGATATAGAGTAAAATCTGTCCTTCATCGATGGCATCATAGTATTGCTCTGCCTCTGCGTCATTGAGCCCCATGTTGCGCAGTTCATCACGGATTCGGTCACTGCCGTGTAAGAATGCTTTAACACGATCGAGCCAATTCACGTCTCGAACTCCGGATTCGGCGTTCACATCCGTGTGGTCACGTAGCGCGGAGATTTCGCCGTCTCGCTTGGCGACGACGTGCATATTTTTTTCAGCTTCCCCTGCAGCCTTCAACTCTTCTACTTTGTGTATGACTTCCTGTTCCGTCTGAAACAGACCAATCATTTTACGATCTGACATCGAATACCCCCTTTAAAAATTCGACAATCTCCAACAAGCGTCACAATAGGAGTAATTTCCGTTCTATCGACGATTGAAACAAAAAACGCCATCCCTTTGTAGGAATGGCGTAGATTTAGTAATAAAGCATAAGCGAATCGTCACCGAGTGAACAGCGTGTGCTCTTCCATACGAATTCAATCAATGTCCAAATTGCCATGAAGCTACTGATCGCTAATAAAATGAGCGCATACAGTGGACTTAATTGAATGACGAATGACCAACCGAGTGTGATTAAGAGCGGTTGAATCAAAAAAATGGACGTGATATAGACAACGACAATGAGGGATGCGAATGCGATGCGTCTTCCAAGCGTCTGAATATGGTGACGGAAGCGGGTCAATGTGCCGAAAATGGCACCGGTCACGAGGACAGGCAGCAGGAAGGCTAAATAATCGACCGGATATGTCGACATGGGGGCACTGAACAAGCGCCCACTAAATACATCATCGATGACGAGCAATAAGTTGGCGTAAGCAAATGCCAAAATCATACCGAGCAACCAGCCGAAACGGTTCCAAATGGTGCGCGATGATTTGAGTGCTTCGATTTTTGTATAGGCGAGAAATGCCAGGTCACGCACTTCGATCTCTTTTAAAGAAAGATTTGCTTCATCGAGTTGATTGACTGTCCAATCGAAGTCTCGGTTTGCTTGGGCTTTTTCATGAGGTTTTAATTCATCAGAAGCATCAATCAACACATGGTAACGCAGACGATATTCTTCATTTGTCTCGGGTTGTTCAATGAGGAAGCGGGCGTACTCGTGAGGGTCTTGATTTAAAAGACTATCTAACGACTGTCCGCTCTTCTCCGCATGACGGATATAGCCGGCGAGTGCAAGCAGAAGACGGTCCGCTTCCGTCTCATCTTCAACCAGTTCAATGAGGCGCTTCCGCACTTCGTTGAAAAACTGTTGAACGTTTGGGTCGTGAATCAGATTTGGTTCCAGGGAGATTCCTCTCCTTTCTTGGTTTGTCATCGTCAGGCAGGTGGTTCGTCATTGTGAGAGAGCTTCAGCGACTCGAAATCACCTTGTTCGATGCTTCGAATCAAAATCTCGCTTCCTCCCATATTCGTCGAAAGTGGAATGGAATAAACGTCACAAAGACGCATGAGCGCACTCACGTCCGGTTCATGAGGCTGTGCGGTCAGCGGGTCTCTGAAGAAGATAATCATATCCATTTCACCGCGAGCAACAGCAGCTCCGATTTCTTGGTCTCCTCCAAGCGGCCCGGAACGGAAGCAATGTACAGGTAAGCCGGTCGCTTCGGCAATTCGTTTACCCGTCGTGCCGGTCGCGAACAACTGATGCTTTTCTAGAATATGTGCATACGTTTTGATGAGAACGATTAAATCATCTTTCTTTTTGTCGTGAGCCACTAAAGCGATATTCATAGCGATTCCTCCTAAAATGACTTCTCTTGTTATTCGTATCATATATCGCGTGATTTGACACGATTTCTTTCTTACTTAAGTACCCATTTCCATTGAATCGTAAGAGCCATCTGGAAGAAATGCCTTTTTCATGAGGTTTGATAGTTTTGAAATATAGGTATGTAAGAAGTAACACTGCAATCATTTCATACAAAAAAGGAGGAAGGGTTGATGAACGATACAACGTATAACTTTGATTCGTTCATGTCATGGTTACCGGAACTTTTGCTGGCAATTGTTATTCTTGTAGTCGGGTATATTTTGGCAAAAGTTTTGGAAAATGTGACACGAAAAGTATTGAAGAAGGCACGACTCGATGAGCGGGCCGGAATTAAAAAAGATGGGGAAAAAGGAGAGAAGTGGACACCTGAACGCATTATCGCAAAAGTGGTGTTTTTCGGGGTCTTACTTCTCGCATTCTTAATCATCTTTGAATTTATGAACGTTCCTGCAATTACCGAGCCGTTCAGTCAGATTTATGAAGGCTTCTCAGGATTGATTATCGGTGTCATTAAAGCAGGTTTGATCTTGCTAGTTGCTTGGGTCATCGCTACCCTTCTGAAAAAAGGGATTCAAATGGCAGGACATCGCTTGAATTTGAGCAAGTTGATGGAAAAGACGGGACAAGAATCGACCAGTGTCAACCAAACGAAATGGGTAGACACGGTCGCAAATATCGTCTTCTATCTCGTTCTCTTATTAGCGTTACCAGCTGTACTTGATGCACTCGGACTTCGTGGGGTCAGCGGACCATTCGAAGACTTGTTGAACAGTTTCCTCGGATTCATTCCGAAACTTGTCGCAGCGGCACTCATCTTCGCAATCGGATATGTGGTCGCAAAAATTGTACGCGACATTTTGACGAAGTTCCTAGAAGCAGCAGGGTTAAATCGATTAGCAGAGCGATTCCATCTTTCTGATTATGTAAAAGGATCGAGTCTTGCGAAAGCAATCGGTACAATCGTCTTTATCTTCATCATGATTCCTGTGACGATTTCAGCGCTTGAGGCGCTTGATATTCGTGGAATCTCTGAACCAGCGATTGCGATGCTCAATGATGTCTTGGTCATGATTCCAGACATTCTCGTTGCGATTGTGCTCGTCCTTGTTGGTGTGTTCGTCGCGAAATGGTTGAAAGGTGTCGTCGTATCGCTCCTTGAGAACCTTGGCGTCAATTCACTGGCTCAAAAAATGGGCTTCGGAGAACGTGCGACTTCGATGTCGATTGCCCAAGTGGTTGGTGTGGTCGTACAAGTCATCGTAATTTTACTCTTCGTATCAGAAGCGCTTCAAGTCGCGAATCTTGAGTTCATGGCGTCCCTTGCAACAGCCATCTTTGCTTACTTGCCGATGGTCATTGCAGCGCTCATCATCTTAGCAATCGGCTTCTGGTTGGCTAACATGGCAGAGCGCTTGGTCGGAAGTGTCCTTGTCGATAGAGCGGGACAACCGAGCGCGCTTCGCTATGTGGCGAAGTATGCGATTCTCGGACTCGTCTTCTTCATGGCGATCAGTCAGCTCGGCATTGCGCCGATGATTGTCAATACGGCCTTCCTTCTTATTCTTGGAGCCGTTGCTCTCGCTTTCGGTCTTGCATTCGGTCTTGGCGGACGCGAAACGGCGGCACGCTACTTGAAAAAGGCCGAGCAACGTATCGATGAAACAGAAGTCTCGAAAGAAGGACTTGAGCAGGAAAAAGAGCAGATGAGCCGCGAAGCGGAAGATGCGAAACGCCAAGCAAAACAGGGTGTTGAGCAGTCGAAACGTGAAGCGGAACAATCGAAGCAAGAGATGAAGCGAGATGTTTCTGAATCAAAGGATGATCATGTTGACGGACCGGAATCGAATCCGTTCCATGAAAATATCACTCCAGACCAAGACAATCGCTCTCTTGATGACAACGAGGGTCCATTACGCCCATAATTTATCTTTTAGCGGATCTCCCATGTGGAGGTCCGTTTTTGTGTTCAACTTAGAAAGAGTCCGGTCGATAGTAAAAGAAAAGAATGTCAGTGATAGAAGAAAAAGAGTACAGAGGTGAGGGGAATGTTCGAACGATTTCAACGGACACTTATTGTAAACTATGTGATTGGCTCAGGGTTGGCCGTTTTTGGTGTAGGGGGCGTCTTTATTTTTCAGACGCTTGAATTATCAAGGCAAGAGATGTTATTACTTCTGACCATCATGTTAGGTTCAGGGATGGTCATGATTACGTCTGAACTACTCTTATATCGTCGCCATATTCGACCGATTCGACAGTTCTTTACGACCGAGTCCTCGACAATGGACGAATTGACATCAGCGTTTGATCAGGCGAGCCGATTTCCGATTTTGACGATACAGCGGATTCTCGGTCCTCATTTGTTTGGACTATCCATCCCGGCTATCGGCGTAACGACTGTTTGCATCTATAATGATTGGATTAATTTACCCTATCGTTTGATTGGTTTAGCCGCAATCGGTGCCGTGATGATTGCCGTGCTCCATGCGTTGATTGAATATTTTTTAACGGTTCGGTCAGTCGAGCCATTACTTGTGTATATGAAAGAGAGACACTATGAGTTGTATCGCCAACCGGTCCAAACAACATATCAGTCGTTCAGTGTGCGAACAAAATTATTGATTAGCATGCTCATTACGGGTGTCTTTCCCATCCTATTATTTATGTTGGCTTCAAGTGTACAACTTTCGACATCGACACGGATAGATACGTACTGGAACTGGGCATTCATTATTCTCATAATCATCATTGGAATTGCAGTTTTGTGCAGTTTCTTGTTGTATGACAATATCAAACGCCCCATCGGATTTTTGACATCAGGTATCGAACAAATGGAGTCGGGACAACTTCAAAAAATCGAGAATCCGTACTTAGATGAGTTCGCCCGATTGATTGGTGGATTCAATCAAATGGTAGAGACAGTAAATAAGCGGGAACAGGAAAACGCGCAACTTTTAGATAGTCTCTTCATTTTATTTGCGGCAACACTCGATGCACGTGACCCTTACACAGCAGGACATTCGGAGCGTGTAGCGATGTACTCGGTCGAGCTTGCCCGTGCACTTAGTTTGTCGAGTACCCAAATCGATTTACTCAATAAGTCGGCACTTCTTCATGATATCGGGAAAATCGGGATTCGCGATGATGTATTGTTGAAGGAAGGGAAATTGACAGATGAAGAGTTTTCAAAAATTCAGGAACATCCGACAATCGGGATTCATATTTTGAGTCAAATTCATTTACCCACATCACTTCAGCCAATTTTGGCCGGCGTTCGGTCACATCATGAGCGAATCGACGGGAAAGGGTATCCGGATCGTTTAAGCGAAGAGAATATTCCGCTGTTTGGAAGAATCATGGCCATTGCCGATGCGTATGACGCGATGACTTCAGACCGCCCATATCGTTCAGGCATGCCGATTGAAAAGGCGCTCTCAATTTTAGAGAGTGGGCGTGGAACGCAATGGGACGCAGAATTTGTAGATCTGTTCGTACAGCTTCGTAGGGAAGCCATCTCGGCATAAAAAAGGAGCAGCACCTTGTGTGCCGCTCCTTTATAGTATGGTTTGAAAGGCGTATACCCCGAATACAGCACCAAAGGCGACGGCAAACGGGATTATCCAATTGCGACGGGGATCCCTCCCGTCACCCCGCCGGAAACGTGGGTGGTGGTGAAACTTTAGGTGTTGATGGTACAGAAGTAGCCATGACAGATCTCCTCAATAATCAAGATGATCTTAAAGTCATTCGGAGTGAATCGACGGTTTCCTGCTCAAATGATGAAAAAGAGGGTATACATGTATCGTTAAGGAGGTTGATTACATGAGTCGTGCTGAAGACTTTTTAGCATCTTACCACCGTATTGAAGACTACTTGAGTCGAGAAATGGGAAATGGTAAGCATTTTAGTTTTAGCAATATGGTGAATCGTCTTGCGAAACAAAATCCAATCATCGACCGCTATAAAGAAGATTTACATCAAATGAGTCAACTGCGAAATGCCATCGTCCATGAGCGGCGGGAACCTGATTTTATTATCGCAGAGCCACATGAGTCGCTCGTTGAATTGATTTTAGAAGTGGAGCAAGAGCTGCTTCATCCCCGTCTCGTCATTCCTTTATTTGCGAAATCGGTGGTGACGTTTCAGTCCGAAGATTTTTTGACGGAAGTGCTTCGAGAAATTCGTGATAAGAATTACTCACAGTTCCCTGTATATCACGCCAACGGCTCTTGGCGTGGTTTGTTGACGAAAAAAGGAGTGACAAGTTGGCTGGCCGAAACCATCGACGGAACCAACTTATCACTCAAAGGAGTTCGCGTGAAACATGTGCTTCATCACGACCCGCATATGCATCGGTATCGATTCATTCAAAAAGACACGACGGTCATCGAGGCGCAACACAGCTTCACTCAAATGAAAGAAGGTGCGCGCTACGACGCACTTCTTATTACGAAGACGGGTAGTCCGGATGAACCGCTACTCGGCATCATTCGTCCTCAAGACTTATTGAACGCTCTCCGTTGATGCGAGATGCTCGATGGCGACATCATATTGAGTCACAGTATTGCC
Source organism: Exiguobacterium marinum DSM 16307 (assembly GCF_000620845.1). Lineage (GTDB taxonomy): Bacteria > Bacillota > Bacilli > Exiguobacteriales > Exiguobacteriaceae > Exiguobacterium > Exiguobacterium marinum. The sequence continues at coordinate 310,580 of NZ_KK211189.1, read as the reverse complement.
GAGGATGATTGGTTTTACTTCCGACGTCCCGTCATCTCGTTTCTTATGGGCGTGCTTGTAGGCATTGCTGTCGCGCCAGTTCTCAAAGCTTGCCGCATCACGCCATGTGGTCATGATGACGACATGATCCATCGCTACATCGGACGTATCCGTCAACACTTGCATCCGGACAAAGCCATCCATCGCTTCGATTCCTTTTGTCGTTTCGAAGCGTGCTTTGACCGCATCGGCTTTTCCTTTTTCAACATCTAGTTTGTTCATCACAATCCACATCACACATTTCCCCCTATACGAATAAGATGACTCCATTATAACTTGAATGGGGAAATGCTTGAAAAAGGATGCTCACTCAACGTTTGTTCCACCATTCTTCAAACGTCCAGTTCTTCTGCTTCATCATCGTCGCTTCATTGACCCCGACATAACGCAAATGCCAAGGCTCGTAATTGTATCCGGTAATTTTTTCTTTTCCTTTCGGATAGCGGACAATGAATCCATATCGATGGGCGTTTTGAATCATCCACTTTCCTTCAGGCGATTGGTCAAAGGAGGCATATAACCCTAGACGCATCCGTTGACTCGTCATATCAACCGCTAGACCGGTTTGATGTTCACTGTGACCGGGACGTGCCACATATTTTGAAGCGTATGCGACTCCGCGGGTATTGACATAATAGGCATAGAGCGATTTTTGGGTCGAGTAAGATCGGTAGGCGCTAAGGGCGTATAACGTATGACCTTGCTTTCGACCTGCGTAATACAGTTTCGCTAGCGCGTAAGCGGCTTCCGCTGTCATCAATGTACGTTCGCTTCCTTTTTGATAAACAGTTGGGACGGTTAAGGTGACAAGTTGTGGGGAACGATAAGTGGACGGGAGACCATATTTTTTGTTGACGAGTCGTAAACGGTCGGCAGAAGGCATTTTAGGTATACCGGCTCTTAAGTTGGCAGATGGAGTGAAGTATTTCGTATTTCCGATGTAGACGTTCGACCAGCTTCGGTTATAAGTGGTGTAACGAACAGGGACATTCGTTCGTAACGTCTTTAGTACGGGAGAAGATTGCATCGCCCGACCGTATAAATAGGTTGTTTTGATGGTATAGCCTGGTTGTGGGGACGATGATGCCGCTGTCACCGGCGACGTCTGAAACAGGAGCAGACAAATGATCAAAATACGCAGGGACTTCATGGCAAACCGCCTCCTCATGAGTTAGATGATGTTCCTTTTCCCGTTTTCTTGATGGACTGAGCATCTTTTATCCATCTTTAGGTCGGATAAGGATACAGCTTGGGTCCGATGAAACGAGGTACCAAATCAGATACAATAAACATAACGAATGAAATCGTAGAAAGGAGTGAGCGAATGGAAGTCTTATTTGGATTACCACTGTTATTGCTCGTCCTGTTCTTTGCCTTTTTATACTTTAATATTAAAGGGCTATCGAATATGTGGAAGGACTACAATCGAACGAAATCGATGATTCCGTTAGGTTTTTTCATCATCGGAATTATCGGGATTTTCACAGGAGTTTGGACGTGGCTTGTCATCTTGATTTATTATGCCATCCGACCGAAAGACTAAACACTGTATGCAGACGCATACGGTGTTTTTGCTATACTAAGGACGAGGTGTTGAGATGGAAAAGTTAATAAAGGCATGGTTTATCGTGACGTTGATCACGTTTGGAATCTTTAAGCTCGGCGAAGTGATGACGACCCCTTATTCGGAGACACCGAGTGAAGGGAACCTGTACTGGATTGCTCTCTTGATCGGATGGCCGTTTCTTTTATTGTTCATTTGGGTCACCATCCGTTTGACGCATCGAGTCGTCGCATCCGTCCGACCGATTGGAAAGATTGGGTTAGCAATCGGAAGTTTCATCATGGCCGCCATTGCTTGGATGACGAATCACTCTCAGGCGGTGTCTCTTCGAGAAGGGATTCGTTTGTCAGCCAATGAGTCGTACGCAGAAGGATGGAATCAATTCACAAATATCATTTACATGAACCAGCTGACGTTCTTTTTTCTGACAGTCGGCTGTATGGGAGTCGGAATTCTCTTATCATTCTTCCTAAACAAAAAACAGCGAGAAGAAGCCGTGTGAGCTTCCTCTCGCTGTTTTCATAAACGCTCTTGATAAAGACGGGCGTAGCGATCAGCCGCGATGATCGCGTCTGCAACTTCTTCAGGCGTGACATCGAAACCGCTATGAATCGTTTCGCCTTCTGCCGTGGCGGCCTTCCCGACTTTCAAGATATCTTCTCGAGACGCATCCTTTAATTTAATATCTTCGAGTGTGACCGGTAAGTCGAGCGCCATATAAAAGGCAACATATTGCTCGAATTCTTCTTGAGGACGCCCTTCGAGTGCGAGTTGTACGAGTGTTCCGAAAGCAACTTTTTCACCGTGCGTCAAATGGTGGATGTCTCCTTCTAACGCGGTGAATCCATTGTGAATAGCGTGGGCCGCAGCCAAGCCACCGCTTTCAAAGCCGAGACCGCTTAATAGTGTATTGGCTTCAACGATGGCTTCGAGCGCAGGCGTCACAACTTTTGCCTTGACGGCCTCATACGCCTGAATGCCGTACGTGAACAGAACTTCTTCACATCGTTCAGCAATCGCTTCCGCCGCAAGCGTCGGGACACCACCGGCCATCGTCTTGCCTCCAAATGTAAGGACGCTTCGCACTTCGACCCACGTAGCCAATGCATCGGCAATACCTGACGCTAAGAAGCGAGGCGGTGCCTGTGCAATCAATTCGGTGTCCACCAGAACGAGATCTGGATTCTTTTTATAAAAACGATAGCTTTCGAAATTACCTTCATCTGTATAAATGACCGACAATGCGCTTGTCGGCGCATCTGTAGAGGCGATGGTCGGTACAATGACGATGCGGGCATCCAATTCATCTGCGACCGCTTTTGCCGTATCGAGCGTCTTGCCGCCACCAAGGCCGATAACGAACGCTGTACCGTTCTCTTTAGCGTCTGTGGCGATGCGAGTAATCTCATGCTTTGATGCTTCTCCGACAAAATCTGCTTTTGTCGCCTTGATATCACTCGACTGCAGAGACTGTGTCACGCGTTCGCCTACTAAATCCCACACGATATCATCCGCTATGAGTAAAGCGTTTGAACCGAAGTGAGTGACAAACTCTCCGATGCGATCAATCGTTTGTTTCCCTTGCACATACTTAGCCGGACTGATGAAAATACGTTCTGACATAGTGAAATTCATCCTTTCCTATTGGGTTTATTGTAAGTGCTTACAACGACATCATACTACAGTTTGTGAACGAATGGCCGTGAAGATTACATGAAGATTGGCAACTGACCGAGCACAAGTAACAGGATGATGATGGCGACGACAATGAGAAACCCCCAATCATTTATTCGTTTCGTCATAGCGGATGTCTCCTTCATAGGGCGAAATAGCAACTCACCTTCAGTATAGAAGGTTAAAGGAAAAAGGCAGGATGAATAAATCACCAGGTTAAAAAAAGAACTACCTTATGACATCGAAGCAGCTCACCGGGTTTAACAGATGATGAATCGGGAACATTAGAGTCGTATGTTGATTTTTTTGAAGGAGGAATTGAGTATGTCGAAACATGTACTGATTGTCACAACGTCAGCGAATCAATTATCAAATGGTCATGCAACGGGACTTTGGCTTGAAGAGTTTGCCGTTCCTTACTTATTGTTTGAAAAAGAAGGATACAAAGTGACGGTCGCAAGTATCGAAGGTGGAGACGTGCCAATCGATGCGAATAGTTTAGAGGATGGCTTGTCAGAAGATATATTAAATACGCGTGAATTGCTCAAAGATACGGCTCGCCTCGATCAAGTGGCAGACGAACCATACGATGCCGTTTATTTACCAGGAGGTCACGGGACGGTCGTTGATTTCCCAGGAAATGAAACGTTACAACGCGTTGTCCGCAACGTATACGAAAATGGAAATATTGTCGGGGCGGTTTGCCACGGACCCATTGGATTGGTCAATGTGAAGCTCAGCAACGATGAGCCGCTCGTTAAAGACAAACAAGTGACAGGATTCACTGACGCTGAAGAAAAAGAAATGCAACTTGATTCTGCTGTTCCGTTCTTACTCGAGACGGGATTACGTAATGAAGGTGGACAGTTCAAGGGAGCTGACAATTGGGCGGTGAACGTGGTTGTTGACGATCGACTCGTTACTGGTCAAAACCCTCAATCTTCTGAAGCGGTCGGGAAAGAGCTTGTCAAATTACTCGGATAATATATCAAGCAACTTCGATGATTCGAAGTTGCTTTTTTTTAATATTGGACATATGTCCTATTCAAGTCATCTTTCTTTTCGTAAAGTCATACGGAGAGAAAGGGGGATGACATGGGAATTCTATTCGCTGTATTATCTGGGACATTTATCGCCCTACAAGGAATCTTCAACGCGAAATTGGGAGATGCGGTAGGGGCGTGGATGTCTGTCACGATCGTCCACTTTGTCGGACTTCTGTTAGCGCTCGCCATCTATTTTTTTAATCGAGACGCAGATTTAACTGCCTTTAAACGCGTACCTTGGTATTATAGTTTGGGTGGACTATTCGGTGTATTCGTTGTATTCGGCGAATTGACGGCGATTCAACAGTTAGGTGTGACGTGGGCAATCTGTGTATTGCTTGTGGCACAATTAGTAGGAGCCTTTATCATCGATTTGAACGGTTGGTTTGGTGTCAAACGGAAGCCGGTCAACACGGGACAGGTCATGGGACTCGTCTTGATGATCGTTGGTATCGGGATTTATACATTTGCGTAAGGAGTTCAATTTTAATGATGAATATTATGGATGCACTGACACGATTGCAGTGGAATCATCTTTTTTCGACCGAAACGCTCGAGGCATCGTCGGTGGTCACGTATGCATCCGGAACGATGCTCTGTTCAAACGATCAACAGATTGAATCCTTGTTCGTCGTACTCGAAGGACGCGTCAAAATTTATACGCTCAGTGAAGAAGGGAAGTTGCGTCTGCTACGTTTGAAGGCTGCCCCGACGCTCATTGGAGATATCGAGTATGCGAGTGGACGTAACGTCTTGCATACGGTTGAAGCGGTCGGTCCGGTGACGTGTTTGCGAATCCCGTTTGAGACACTTCGACGTCATAACCGAACGGTCGAATTCACGGAACATCTGTTACGAGGTGTGTCGGAAAAGCTATTCATCGAGGCGAACGCCTCATCCAATCACCTCATGTCGACACTAGAAGAACGATTGGCCGGTTATTTGATTTCTCTTAGTGAATCCGAGAACGAACTGTTTCAAGCCGAGATGAGTCAATTGAAGCGCAAAGAAGTTGCGGAATGGCTTGGGACGAGCTATCGTCACTTGAACCGGACGTTACAAGCATTTGTCGATGAGGGATTAGTGAAACGAACGAGAAAAGAAGTCATCATTTTAAATAGTGAGCGATTGAAAGAACGTGCGAACGGCATGTTTTATGAGTGAGGAGAGGTCATATGCTATTTGGTATTATCTGTTCGGCTGTAGCTGGGGCATTTATTAGTGTACAGGCGGCGGTCAACGCGAAAATGAATACAAATTTAGGGGCCTGGGCCACCACGGTATTAGTCTTTATCGTCGGTCTTGTCGGATCCATCATCCCGTTGTTATTATTTGGAGGAAATCTTGCCGGATTACGTGAGCTATCTCCAATCTATTGGCTCGGTGGATTGCTTGGGGTCGGTGTCGTTTATTGTGTCATGCGGAGTATCCAGTTACTTGGACCAACGTTGTCGGTGTCGCTCATTCTCGTGTCACAACTCATTTGGGCGTTACTCGTCGATTTGTATGGAGCCTTCGGGATGCCTCAAATCACGTTATCGGCTGGACAAATTGTAGGGCTTACCATCCTTCTTGTCGGGGTCATTCTCTTTAAACAGTCTCAGACAGCGGCCATCGCTAAACAAGCAGTCAACGAAGCTACTTCATGAGGAGTGGCTATTTTTTTGAGTAAAACGGGTACAGGTTGGTAACGATTTTTTGTTAAAATGAAGCGGTATGGTTTAAAAAATAGCTGAGGTGATGAAAAAAGTGGATTCTTCCATAGTGATTGATTTGTTGATTGTTTTGTTTTTGATTGTGTTGAACGGGATTTTTGCGATGACAGAAATTGCGCTCATCTCATCGAAACCTGCAAAACTTGAGGTTGAAGCAAATCGAGGGAAACGAAGTGCAAAGATTGCGCTTCATTATTCGAAAGACCCGACAGATTTGTTGTCGACCGTTCAAGTCGGAATCACATTAATTGGGATTATTAACGGGGCCTACGGGGGTGCGCGCTTCTCGGCACCACTCGCCTCTGCGTTTGAACAAGCCGGAATGAGTGCACAGTATGCCGGAACGATTGCTTATGTGGTCGTTGTAACGATTATTACGTATCTGTCCTTAATCATCGGTGAATTGGTGCCAAAGCGAATTGCGCTTGTGTCTCCTGAAAAAGTCACGATGGCAATCATCCCTTCACTTGATTTATTCAGTAAAGTGATGAAGCCATTCATTTGGATTTTATCGAAATCGACACTCTTTTTGTTCAAGTTGCTTGGCTTGAAAGCAGAACAAACGAGCGGTGAGACGGAGCTTGAGATTAAACAGCTTCTCTTTGAGGGGGCACAGCAAGGCCAGTTCGCCCATGAAGAAGTACAGCAAGTCGAACGCGTCTTTGCGTTTCATGATCAATTGATCTATGAACTCATGCAACCTCGGACGACGCTTGAGTGGGTCGATTTAGAAGATGATATGGATGATATCAAGAAGTCGATCTATGAAAGTAAACATAACAAGTTACCGGTCGGTCGCGACTCGCTCGACGATTTTGTCGGATATATCGATGTCCGTGACATTTTGACGTTACCGACATTACGTGAGCCATCACAGATTTTGAAGCGCATCAAGCAACCGCTCATCGTTCCGAAACAACGAGAGGCGAGCCAAGTACTTCAGATGATGCAGAAAAATGGTGTCGAGATTGCCTTCGTCTTAGATGAATACGGTGGATTCCTTGGCATGGTCACCTTGTTCGATATTTTGGAAGAAATCGTCGGAGAAGTCATGATTGAAGAGGATACACCGGAAGTGGTACGTCGCGAAGATGGGTCATATTTAGCGGACGGTTTGCTTGGAATCGAAGATTTGAAACGAACGTTTGAGATTCGGGATAACCGATTCGACGAAGGGCGCAACTCGTATCACACACTTGCCGGACTCGTCATTTATGCACTCGGTGATTTCCCGAAACGGGGCGATGTGGTCGAAGCGTACGGCCTTCGCTTTGAAGTCGTAGATATGGACGGAAAGCGTGTCGACCAAGTGCTTGTCTCAGAACTACAAGAACCAATCACAGAAGAGGACTGATGCGGTCGCATCAGTCCTCTTTTTCATGTGTCATCCATGTGCGTTGTAAAGCGCCTAACAAGACGTGAGCCGTGTGCAACATCGCCCGTTCATCCACATCGAAGCGAGGATGATGATGAGGGAAGATTGCTGAAAGCCCGGGATTCCCTGCCCCTGTGAAGAAAAAGCTACCGGGGACATGCTCGACATAGTAAGCGAAGTCTTCCCCGACCATGAGCGGGGACATTTCGATGACACCGTCTGCCCCGACGACATCCATCGCGCTCAAGCGGACGAGTTCTGTTTCGGTCACATGATTCACGACAGCAGGATACCCTTTTATATACTCCAATTCGTAATCGGCATCACTCGCCTCACAGACAGAACGGATGATTCGTTCCATATCGGAGATGATTTTTTCTTGCGTCTCCCGAGTGAATGTCCGCACGGTACCAGATAACTTCGCTTCTTCGGCAATGACGTTGAACGCTTGCCCGGAGTGGAGCGTCCCGATAGTCAACACGGCAGGTTCGAGTGGGTCGATGCGTCGACTGACAACTTGTTGGAGATGATTTGCTACGTTCACGGAGACCATGAGGGCATCGACCGTATGTTGTGGAATCGCACCGTGCCCACCTGTTCCTTTAATCGTCAATTCAAATCGATCGGCTGCGGCCATGACAGGACCTGTTTTGACACCAACTGTTCCAAAAGGGAGCGGTGTCCAAATGTGCGCACCATAAATATAGTCCACATTGTTGAGGCATCCGTCTTCAATCATCGGTTTGGCACCACCTGGAGATAATTCTTCGGCAAATTGGTGAATCAATACGACGTCTCCAGGAAGTGACACCTCGGTTAATACTTTCGCGAGGACGAGAAGTGTCGCTGTGTGGGCATCGTGTCCACAAGCATGCATGACACCATTTACTTTTGAACGATATGGAACGTCTTTCACATCTTGAATGGGAAGAGCATCAAAGTCAGCGCGTAACGCGATGGTCGGACCGTCACCGCCTTTGATTCGACCGACGACACCGTTTCCGCCAACATGTTCACGTACTTCGATCCCAAGTTCACGGAGATACGAGGCGATCTTTTTTGGTGTTTCGACTTCTTGAAAAGACAGTTCCGGATATTGATGAAAATGACGTCGCAGGGATACCATTTCTTCAAATAACTCCGTCAAGCGTATTTCAGCATTCGTGACAGTCATTGCGTACACTCCTTTGTGATCAACGCATCAAGAATTGCAACCATTTGCAGATTTTTTTGAAAGTTAAGCTTATCTTATATGAGTAAAGGGAATTAATACAGGAGAAACTGAAGAAATGAGGTGCCAACATGGGGTGGATTATTGCGATTGTAGCAGTTGTCGTGCTCGTACTCATCTATTTTTCGATGTACAACGGGCTCGTCAAATATCGAAATTGGGTCGACGAGGCGTGGGCTCAAATCGATGTGCAATTAAAACGGCGTTATGACTTGATTCCAAATTTGGTCGAAACGGTGAAGGGCTATGCAAAACACGAGCAAGAAACGCTTGCGAAGGTCGTCGAACTGAGAAATCAGCTCGGTGAGAAGACGAATCGCCAAGATCAGATGGCGGTGAACGATCAGCTGAGCGGGGCGCTGAAAAACTTGTTTGCGCTTCGTGAAGCGTATCCGGATTTAAAGGCGAACGAGAACTTCAAGATGTTGCAGGAAGAGTTGACTCAGACGGAAAACAAAGTCGCATACTCCCGCCAACTTTATAACAATACGGTTATGAAGTATAACACGAAAATCGAATCGGTCCCGACGAATATCATCGCGTCCGTCCATCATTTTGAAAAGCGCGACATGCTCGAGGCACGTGCCGAAGAGCGCGAAAACGTTCGCGTCTCATTTTAATGAATCGAGGTGGCACGTATGCTCCTCTATGAACAAATTCGAAAAAACAAAGTGAAGACGGTGTTCATCGTGACAGGATTTGTTTTATTCGTCCTTCTCGTTGGAGCGGCCATCTCCTACGTCAATTATGGGGATGCGATTCCAGGATTGATTTTCACACCCGTCTTTTCCTTGTTTTATGTCGGTATCGTCATCATGTCGAGCACGAATATCGTCATGAAAATGAATCGGGCGCAAGAAGTGACTTCGGTGGAAGAGCACCGCTTTTTATGGCATACGGTCGAAAACATGGCGATGGTCGCGCGAGTACCGATGCCTCGCATCTTTATCATCAATGATTCGTCACCGAATGCGTTTGCGACCGGACTGAAACCGGAAAAGGCGGCCGTCGCTGTCACGACCGGGCTGTTGGATCAACTGTCGCGTGAAGAAGTGGAAGGTGTGATTGCGCATGAGGTCGCACACATTAAAAACTATGACGTGCGACTCTCGACGGTCACGCTCGCACTCGTGTCAGTGATCGCCATCATGAGTGATATCGGGTCACGCATGTTATTTTTCCGGAGTATCAGTGGGGGACGACGTGACCAAAATCAAAACCCGATTTTCCTCATCATTGGACTCGTCTTGTTGGTGTTGGCCCCGCTTATTGCAATGCTCATCAATATGGCGATTTCACGTAATCGTGAGTTTCTGGCAGATGCGAGTGGAGCGGAACTGACCCGTAACCCGGATGCACTCGCCTCGGCGCTTGAGAAGATTGCAAACGTGGAGACGCCGGTCGAGCAAGCGTCGAGTGCCTCGGCACCGCTTTACTTCTCCGATCCACTTAAAAAGAAAGTGAGCGGTCTGTTCTCGACGCACCCCGATCCAGTGGAGCGTATTTCCCGACTTCGTCAAATGTAAGAAGGGCCTGTCCGTTGCGACAGGCTCTTTATGTTACACTGAACTGGGAAAATAAGGGGGGTAGATGATTTGAGTAGAAATATGTACATAGGTTTAGGAGTTGCTTTACTAGTCGTATTGTTTTTATTAGGACTAGTACCATATACAGTGCAGGTAGTGCTTAAGGTGTTCATGTGGCTCACGCAGTACATCTTGCCGTGGATTTTCCTCTATTATTTCATTCAGTTCTATAAGCACCACACTACTAAACAAGAAAAGCCACCTGAATGAGGTGGCTTTTGACGTTTTATCCGGCGCGGTGGCTACGAATTTTTTCAATCTCATCGAGGACGAACTGAACGTTTGTGCCGACGATGACTTGAATATGGTTTGGACTGACGACTTTCACACCAGGAATACCAGCTTTCTTGATTTGATCTTGGTTGACCGTATCCATGTCTTTGACATCGACGCGTAAGCGTGTGATGCAAGACTCGATACCTGTGACGTTGCTGTCACCACCGAGACCGTCATAAATCATATTTGCCATTGCTGAGTATTCGCTACCTGAAGCTGATGCGACCGGCGCGACCTTCGTTTCGCCGTCTGCTGTCTCACTAGCAACTGCATCAACGACTTCATCTGATTCGCGGCCTGGCGTCATTAAGTTAAACTTCACAATCATGAAGCGGAAGATCGCGTAGTAAATGACTGCGAATACGAGACCTTGCACAATGAGCATGTACGGCTGATTGGCAAGAGGTAATCTTGAACTGAGGAAGAAGTCAACGAGACCTGCACTAAATGTAAAGCCAGCTGTCCATTGGAACGTTGCTGCAATAAAGAGCGAGATTCCTGTAAGGACTGCGTGTACAAGGTAAAGAACAGGAGCGAGGAACATAAACGAGAACTCAAGTGGTTCAGTTACACCTGTAAAGAATGAAGCGAACGCTGCTGCGAATAGTAGTGATGCCGCTTGTTTCTTCCGTTTTGTCTTCGCTGTATGGTACATCGCAAGTGCTGCAGCAGGAAGACCGAACATCATGATTGGGAAGAATCCGGCTTGATACATCCCTGTTACACCTTTTTCACCTTCACCCGACCAGAACTTTCCGATATCGTTAATGTCAGCGACATCGAACCAGAATACCGAGTTGAGGGCGTGATGAAGACCAGTCGGAATCAAGAGACGGTTAAAGAATCCGTATAGCCCGGCACCGAATGCGCCAAGTTTAGAAATCGACTCCCCGAATCCGACAAGACCTGTAAAGACGATTGGCCAGATAAAGTAAAGGGCGACCGATACGAGAATCATCGAGAAGGCCGTCATGATCGGAACGAGACGCTTCCCACTAAAGAACGCGAGGGCGTCTGGTAGTTTGACGTGACTGAAGCGGTTGTACATACTAGCGGCAATTAATCCTGATAAAATACCGATAAATGCATTTTCAATTCTCGAGAATGCCGGGTTGACGGCTTCGACGTCAATGCCTTGGAACAAGGCGACCGTTCCGGCTGCCAAAAGTGTCGTGACGGTCAAATAAGCCACGAGTCCACTCAGTGCAGCTGAACCGTCACGGTTTTTTGACATTCCGAGACCTACCCCGACTGCGAAAAGAATTGGAATGTTATCGATAATGGCGGCCCCTGCCTTAATTAAGAATGCAGCGGCAATGTTTCCTGACCCCCAACCAGATGGGTCGATCCAATAACCAATCCCCATGAGAATGGCGGCTGCCGGAAGTACAGCAACCGGTAACATGAGGGAACGTCCGAGACGTTGCAAATAATTCATCATTGTTAATGTCCTCCTTTTTGGTGGTGTTGATCTTGTAGGCGTTGAATGTGGAGCGTAATATAGCCAAGTTCTGACTCGGGCAAGACGACGCCATATGTCTCTTCCATTTCTTTCGCGACATCAGATGCACACGCGTAGGCAGACGTGAACTTCGTCTGAATCATGCGGAGCATGTCTTCATCAATCGTGTGATGATCGTAGTGGTTGACCCGATCCATGACGAACCGTAAATGAGTTAATAATCGTTGGTAGGATAAGTCATCTTCTTCAATGGATACATCGAGTCGTCGTGAAATCGATTGAATCATGTCGCGGACAATCGTTGTCTGTTTGACCGTCTTGCGTAAATCACCTCCTTTCACTTTCATCGTATGGATATGAAGCGCGATGAACGCGGCTTCGTCTTTCGGCATTTTCACGTTGAGCTTTTCAGCGATATGTTCAATCGCCCACAGTCCAATCTCGTACTCATTGCGATAGAGGATTTTAATCTCATTCAACAGTTTGTTGCGTAATAAGATGCCATCCATCTCCCGTTCGATGGCGAACGAGATGTGGTCGGTCAAGACGATGTGGATATGTTCGTTGAACGATGTCTCGAGACGCTTCTCTGCATAGGAGATAATATCCTCGGAAACGGTGAAGTGCTCAACCGGGATCCGACTCAATAACTGTTGGAACTTGTCATTCTCTGGCATGATGAACAACTTTTCGATTTTATGTGGATTGACGATGTCGTTCTTCGTTTTTTTAAACGCGACGCCCGGACCAATCGCAATCTTTTCTTCACCTTCGTCCGAGACGATGACCGCATTGTTGTTTAGAATCTTTTTGATTTTAATCATGTGTCCTCCTTGTTCCGGAGTCACGCTTCCACTCGGGCGACAACCGTCTTGCCTGGGACGGCTTCCTTCGTGAATGTGAAGGCGTAATGATGAGCAAGCGCGCCCCCATTCGTCACGACCATTGGCGTGACCGTGTCCTTACCGGCTTGATGGATTTGTGCTAAGTCCGCTGTCAGTAACAGCTGTCCCGTCTTGACGTGGTCGCCCACATCTACTTGAAGATCAAACGGTCGACCTTCGAGTTCGACGGTATCGAGACCGACGTGAATCAAAATCTCAGCCCCATCCTCGGTCCGAATGCCGATGGCGTGCTTTGTCGGAGCGATTTGTATGATTTCGCCGTCAGCCGGTGAGACGACGGCGCCATCCGTTGGTGTGATGGCAATACCGTCGCCCATCATTTTTTCACTGAAGACCGAGTCCGCTACTTGTTCGAGTGGAATGACGTCTCCTTCCATTGGTGAGTGCAGTGTGGGTTTGTGTCGATTCATTAACTTATTCCATAGCATATCTACTACATCCTTTCTGGAAACAAAACGCCGAAAAACAAAACAGGCATGGAGTATAGACGGGTGGCATGCACCGTACGTCTTACCCCATGCCTGATCGAATCAGTCACATGTGATCGCTATTCGTTTCTTCACGTTCAACATAACATGTGTGGATTTAAGACACAAGACTTTTTTGAAAGCGTTCTCTAAAATTTTACAAGGCAGAGAATCTGTTGTATAGTAAGGACGAATCTAAGTGAGAAAGGTGTTGCATGTTGATGAGTGAGGTTGTATCTGCCTAACGAACTGAAAAATGTCGGATGACACGTTTATTTGTCATGCCGTCATGTTCCGTTACAGATACCGCCCATCAAAAACTGCCAGACACCGGTCTGTCTTTTTGCGTTGGTCGTCATCGACCGACGCTTTTTTGTTTGCGCGGTATCTCGATTCTATCATTTGAGGAGAGAGACACATGAACGAACAAACATTTGAAAAATTACAATACAACGAATTGATGACGAGAGTAGAGCGCTTCTGCATCAGCGGATTCGGGAGAAGGTTACTCAGACAACAACGTCCGACGAGCCACATCGCGACGGTGAAGAAACGTCTGCAGGAAACATCCGAAGCCCGAGCGATTTTAGATGCGACGTCACACGTCCCATTTATCGGCGTGTCTGACATGGAGACGATTATCGGGAAACTGCAACGAGGCATCCAACTCGAAGCAACAGAACTTGAAGCGGTCGTCGAGTTTTTACGGGGAGCGCGCAAACTGAAACGATTCATGCTCGAACATGAATTTTTTGCACCGCTCTTGTCGGCTTATGCTGTCGGGATGGGCGAATGGCGGACGCTAGAAGAAGACATCACACGAGCGATTCGAGCTGGTCAGGTCGTCGACGAGGCGTCGAAAGAGTTGAAGCGGATTCGCAAGCAAGTCGACATTTTGGAAGGACGAATCGAGGAACGATTGAACAAATTCTTAAAGAGCGCTGCCAATCGCGAGATGATTCAAGACGGATTTGTCACGAAAAAACAGGACCGCTTCACGATCCCAATCAAAGCTTCATACAAGCACAAAGTAGCGGGTACGATTGTAGACACATCGAATCGCGGCACGACGGTCTTTATCGAACCCGAGGCCATTTCGAAGTTGAACGCCGAGCTCGTCGTCAAGCGTACGGAAGAAGCGGTGGAAGTGTATCAAGTGTTGGCGACATTGACGGGAGCAGTGACTGAAGTTCTTCCTGAAATTGAGGCGACACTCGATGTCATCGCCCAGTACGATATGGTTTTCGCCAAAGGGAAGTATAGTCAATCGATTGATGGCGTGACACCACACGTGAATGCGACTGGTCGAATTCAATTGAAACAAGTACGTCATCCACTCTTAGAAAGTGCCGTTCCACTCGATTTTGCCATCGGTACGGACTATCGCGGCTTAATTATCACCGGACCGAACGCCGGCGGAAAGACGGTCGTATTGAAAACGATTGGACTTCTCAGTCTCATGACCATGACAGGATTGCATATCCCGACACACACCGACACGGTCATCTCTACATTCGATGAGGTGTTCGTCGATATCGGAGATAATCAAGATTTGGAGTCGGCACTCAGTACGTTCTCGGCGCATATGCACAATGTGGCGAATATTATGCAAACCGCTGGAAAACGGTCACTCTTGTTATTCGACGAAATCGGAAGCGGTACGGAACCGAACGAAGGAGCCGCTCTTGCAATTGCCATCTTAGAAGCGGCATATAAACGAGGGGCGATTGTCGTGGCTTCGACCCATTACGGAGAAATCAAATCGTATTCTGAATCCCACCCAGATTTCATGAACGCTGCGATGCAGTTTGACCCGGAAACGCTCGAACCGAAATATCGATTGCTCATGGGGCAGTCTGGTGACAGCAACGCCCTCTTTATCGCCCGCAAGATGAAGTTGCCGGAAGCGATATTGAAACAGGCATCTCGTTACATGAACGAGAAAACGTATGACACTACGAAAGTCGATGATTCTAAAATCACACGCGAAATCGAAGCGGCACCGCTTGAAGAGGCGGAACGCTTTGAAAAAGGTGACCGTGTCCGGTTGTTAGAGACGAATCAAGTCGGGCTTGTCTATGCGTTCGATGCATCTCGTCGGCATGTCCGGGTGTTCGTGAATGACGATTACGTAGAGTTGCCGAGTCGTCGTGTCCGGTTAGAAGCACGAGCAACGGAACTTTATCCGGCTGACTATGATTTGGAAACGCTATTCACGACGTATCAGGAACGAAAGGAAGCGCACGACTTCGAACGAGGATCGAAAAAAGCGCTACGGCGAGTGGAGAAAGAGATTCGGGAAAGAAAGAAACAAGAGCGATCTAACCGAAAATGAATGTGACATACAGCGAAAGGGTAAAAGCACATAGGGAGAAGTCTTAATGCGGGAGGGGCTTATGTGTTCGAGTTAAGTTTTTGGTTTGCACTCGGTTTTGCGATGATTCACTTTTTTTCAGGAAAGCTCATTCATGTGCGTGAAGTGCCGAGGAGCCGTTTTTTATCAGTGGCGGGCGGGATTGCCGTTGCTTATGTATTCCTTCATCTATTGCCAGAGTTAAATGAGTACCAACGTGAACTAGAAGGGGAGATTGGAAACAACGTCTTCGCCTCCCTCGAGAACCATATCTTGATCATCAGTATGTTAGGACTGGCTGTCTTTTACGGGCTCGAGCGATTCGCAACGGCCAACAAACGTAAACAAAAACCGTATGTGTTTTGGATTCACATAGGTTCATTCACGCTCTATACGTTTAGCATCGGATATGTGCTCGCAGAAAGTGAATTTCAGTCAAATGGGACGATGTTTCTTTACTTCATAGCGCTTGGCATTCACTTTGTTACGGTCGATCAAGGATTGCGTCAGCATCATCAACAACTTTATGATCGACAGGGACGCGTCTTGTTAGCGCTTGCTGTACTTGTAGGGTGGGCGGTCGGTTCGTTTGGAGAAGTGAATGGACTCGGTCTATCTATCGTTGTCGCCTTTTTGGCAGGTGGCGTCATCTTGAACGTCATGAAAGAAGAGTTACCTGCTGAGCGAGAGAGTAGTTTTGGTGCATTTTTGATTGGTTTATTAGGATATGCGTTTTTATTACTCGTCATATAAAAAGGCAGCCACCGCGTGTGGCTGCCTTTTGACTTACAAGCTGTTGCTTTGATTCTCTACATTGCTGTCGCTCTCTGTTGAAGCATCGTCATCTGAAGAGAATGACTTGTCATGATGTGGTCCGTGACCATGGCCATGGCGACCGCCTTCACGTCCACCGCGCATGCCGCGAGCATCTTCTAGGTCATCATAGCTCGTCACGTCAGCAAAACGCTCTTCGTGGTCCGCAAGGATTTGATCCGCCTCTTCTTGCGTCATGTTTCCTTCCTCTACAGCAGTCGCGAGTTTTTCTTCATGCGACGTCATGATCGCGTCGATGAATGCATCAATTGAAATGCCTTTTTCTTCTGCGAGCTCATGAATCGACTGTCTATTTTCACGGGCTGCATCCACTTCTTCTTCTGTCAATCCGAGCGCCTCGATAAGCGCTGTATGACCCGCTTCTCGGTCACCAACCATGCCAGAACCTCTTTCTCCACGCTCGCATTGTGTCGATTCCGTCGTTGTCGATTCATCTGTCGTCGTGTCATTCGTCGCGGCATATACGCCAGTACCTGAGACAGCCAATAGACCGGCCAAGGCGATTGCTAGTTTTGTTGATTTCATGTGTATCTCCTCCTTTTGATACTCCAAGTGTAAGCCTGAAGGTGATGAAAGTTGTGAGGGAGTTGCAAGATTTCTGCAAATTGTCTTTGGGAAACGGTGGGGCATTCCATGTGTACGATATAATGGATGTGGAGGCGATAGAAGATGAACGTACTCGTAGTGGAAGATGAACAAAAACTTGCGGACGGCATGTCTCGCTTTTTAGTATATGCAGGGTTTAATGTGACAGTGGCGATGACCCTCAGCGAAGCGAAGCAACAGTTACATCAGCGCTTTGATGCAGTTTTACTCGACGTCCGTCTCCCTGATGGAGAAGGATGGACCTTGATTCCAACGTTAAAAGCGCAACAGCCCGCTCCTGCTATTATCCTGACGACGGCTCGTGGTGAGGCAGATGATCGCGTATTCGGATTAGAACTTGGGGCGGACGATTATTTGGTCAAACCCATCGTTTTGAAAGAATTGGAGATTCGCCTGAAGCGTCTCGTGAAACAGACCGATATGATTCGGTTCGGTGCGCTCACCATCGACCTCAAATCGAGGATGGTACAAGAGAACGGAAGAACGCTCCGGCTGACGAACAAAGAATATGAACTGCTCTTGTATTTATGGAAGCACGTCGGTGAGGCGTTGGATCGGAATCGCCTGCTCGACGATGTATGGGATTATGCGTTCGTCGGAGATACACGTACGGTCGACACCCATATTAAACAATTACGTGATAAATCACCTACACTAAAAGAACAGCTGAAGACCGTTCATCGGGTCGGTTATCGATTAGAGGGACTTTCATGAATCGCTTAATGAAGAAATTATTGTGGACAGCTATCTTGCCCCTTGCTGTGATGGCGGTTTTAACATTCGCTCTCACGTCACTGTTGATCGGACGGTTCGCAGAAGAGGAGACGTATACGCAATTGGAGCGCGAGGCGGCGATTGTGTATGAAGCCATCCAAGAAGGACGTGGAATTCCAGGTCAACTAGACGTACTCCTATTTCAAGACGGGCAACGTATCGAGCTAGAACGTGGTGGAAGGATGCATCGCATGATGCCGATCAGTCTCGACCCGGATGACTTAACAGTTCAGGACGAGGTGAGTGTGAACGGGACCCGTTTCTTGACGTATTTGCAAGAAGAAGGGAACGTTCAAATTGTGACGTACAGTCCTGTGCCATTCTCAAATCCACAGTTTCAGCAAATCTATCTCATCTTAGCGGGTGGATTTATTTTGGCACTGATGGTTGCCATCGGTGTCACGTTTTGGATGAGTCGACGGCTCACGCAACCGCTCGTCGAGTTGAAGCAAGCGACCGCATCGATTATGGAAGGACAACATCACATTACTCTTCCGAATGTGACGAACGATGAGATTGGGGATTTGACCGTCACGATCGGACAAATGAATGCCTCCCTTCAAGAAAAAGAGGCACTTCAAAAATCGTTCATCTCTGGAGTGACCCATGATGTGCGTACACCGCTCGCTATTGTCCGGAATGAGGCGGAAATGTTGGAACTCGGTGTCGTTAATGAGATGGAGGTGGCTATTACGGGCAAAAGCATTACGGAGGAAATAGACCGAATCGACCGGCTCGTCAATCAGATGCTCGAATACTCAAAGTTGTCTTCTGGGACGATTCCACTTGAAATGGAATCGCTTCAACTAGATGACTTAGTTCGCCGATTGACGTCACGCATGTCCGAGTGGTTCCGACAAAAAGACGTGACGCTCGATCTGCAACTCGAAACGGTATCGATTCAAGCCGATCGATTGGCGATGGAACGGGTTCTCTCGAACTTTTTAAGAAATGCGTATGAAGCGAGCCCTATCGGCGGACGTATCACAATCAAACTGACACCTAATCGACTAGAAGTGACAGACGAAGGGAACGGGATTGACCCTGCCGTCCAACCTTCGATTTGGGATATGTATGTGAAAGGAGACCGCTCAAACGGACATGGTCTAGGTCTCGCTATCACGAAATTACTTCTTGAAGCACAAGGACTTTCTTATGGGGTCGAGTCAGAGAAGGGGGCGACGTTTTGGATCGAATGGACATGACTTTATTTTTACGTGGGGTACGGTTAGAGAGGGAACGCATCCATTCGACGGGCTATCCGTACTCATTACCCATCTTTCAGACACTCGATGAACTGACGTTTCATCATCCTGTCACATTTCTTGTCGGAGAGAATGGGAGTGGGAAATCGACGTTGATTGAAGGGATGGCCGTAGCGGCAGGATTCAATCCGGAAGGTGGGGCACCATCCTTCCAATTCGAAACGGAGTCGACACATAGCTCGTTGTATGAGGCGTTACGGCCAATTCGTGGCCCGTATCGTCCGAAAGACGGCTTTTTCTTACGTGCCGAGACAGCATACCAGCTATCGAGTTATGTGGATGAGATGGCGAAATCAGGGCTTGACCCTGAACGGTTTTATGAGTCATACGGTGGACGTTCCCTTCATGAGCAGTCGCACGGGGAAGCGTTCCTCTCCCTCATGTTGCATCGATTCCGTGGCGATGGCCTCTATATTTTGGATGAGCCCGAGGCCGCATTGTCACCGATGCGGCAACTGACGATGCTTGCTCGGATGCATGAACTTGTACAATCCGGCAGTCAATTTATCATCGCCAGTCACTCGCCCATCTTGATGTCGTATCCGGGTGCGATGATCTTACAAGTGGAGACGGGACTTTCCCCGACGCCGTTTGACGACCTCGAGCATGTACGGGTCATGCGCGACTATTTACAAGCGCCGGAGCGGATGCAGCGGATTTTGTTCGACTAAAAAACGGCCTCGGCCGTTTTTTTCATGCTTTCGTAATCTTTCGCAATAAGATGATTGCGAGACTAACGCCGCCGGCAATCAACATATACGTAACAATATCCATCCACGTGCTCATTCGTCGTCTCCTTCCGCAAATACAGCGAGCTCTCCTTGAGGCATCGCGACCAGCAAATAGGAATCTCCGCCGAGCGGTCTTGCATCTCCCGCTTGCCAGCATTCAAATTGTTCTTGATACCCGTTAATAAACAGAAGAGAACCTGATTCGAATTGAATTTCAAGGTGAGGATGTTCGTCTCCGAGCCGTACGTGATGGATGCGCTCTCGTCTTAAGCGCATGAGCTGTTCGAGTTGTTCACCTTCGTCAAACGTGTTTTGTGTGGCGTGTACATGCCACGGTCCCTCGATAGAGATCCAAGATTCCAGTCCTTGGCGACTGAAATAGAGGAGATGATGGTTCGGACCGGAACCGAAGTCGATTCCGACAAAGGAAGAGGCGATAAAGAGGTGATGCAAAATAGATGTCGCTTTTTCGTACTCTGTGGTAGACACACCGTCACCTCACTTTAACAAGTTACTATGATTATCATTTCACGTTACCATGCTAAAGTAAATGAATCTAACTCAGTCTAGGAAAGAAAGTGTAATTTCGGTTTGTTTCTCGTTTTTCAAATCTTATTACGCGTCGACAAAGGCAGCGCCGATCACGCCCGCATCTCCTGACAATTGAGTGAGGCATAGACGCGTTTTTCCACTAGCATGTGGATACATTTTATTCGAGACTGCTCGCTGTAGGTCGTTCCAAAATAGTGAAGAAGATTTCATTACCCCGCCACCCAATACAATCACATCCGGATCGACGGTATGAATGATATTAGCTAGTCCACTAGCCAGTTCTTCGACAAAGTGATGGCGGTCTTCGGCATCCAATAATAGCGAAGGCACATTTGTATATCCTTTATCGTTAGCTCGCTTTATGAGTGCTGTACCACTAGCGAGTGATTCGAGAGAGCCTCGATTCAGTACAGGGTGAGCTGGTCCGTTCGAACGGATAATCATATTCCCGATTTCACCGGCACTGCTGTTTGCCCCTCGAATGATTTGATGTTTATACACGTAACCGCCACCAATTCCCGTGCTGACTGTTACATAAAAAACGGAATCGTACCCTTTTCCAGCTCCGAATTTCGCTTCTGCGAGTGCAGCAGCGTTCGCATCGTTTTCAAGCGAGACAGAAAGATTTAAGCGTTGATTTAAAGGTTCAATGATTTTTTGATTATGCCAATTCGGAAGGTTCGGAGGAGTTAAAAACATCCCTCTCTTTAAATCGAGAGGCCCGGGTGCCACGATGCCGACATGCTGGATGTCGAACTCGACACCGAATTGATGGATCGCCATCTCAATAGATTGTAGTGTCTCCTCGAAAGGTAATTGCGGTTGCGTTTTAAACGTGTATTGTTTTAATACATCTCCTTTTAATGACACGGCGGCAATCCGAGTGTTGGTTCCTCCTAAGTCGATACCGATTCGAATGGTTTGTTTCTCATCGGAAGGAACACCAGCTACAAGACAAGTCGCTTCTCCCTCAATCAAGAATGACTCATTGGCAGGAAGGAGGAGTGTGCCGCCGGTATGGACTTCCATATCGTCAATAATTAATGTTCCTTGAACGACAGATAGTAACCGAAACGTGTCAGTAGTGATCCTTTCTTTCGCGGCAACATTCCATTTTTCAACAAAGAAAAATGAATTTTTCGTCAAACTTGTTCGAAAATGATCCAGTTGGCGGATTGGTTCGCTGTATTCAAGATGAGGGACGAAAGAAGCGGTTGTACCCTTCTCCACATGAAGTTCACGAGGACAACCGGTCGTCAAATCCAGCCGATTGTAATCGTATAGACGATAGGTCGTGTCTGAACTTTGTTGAATTTCGAGTACGCATACTCCTCTTGTCAATGCATGGATTGTGCCAGCCGGGACATAGAAAAAATCACCGGGACGAATCGATTTTCGTATCAAACCGTTTTCCAAATCCCCTGTTTCAAGCGCTTTATTGAAATCTTTTGAGGTGGTATAGGAGTGACCGTAAATGAGTGTCGCATCTGCCGGAGCATCTAAAATGTACCAACATTCATTTTTTCCATAAGGTTCATTTTCAAGTCGGTTTGCTAATGAATCATCTGGATGAACTTGGACAGACAAATCGTCGTTTGCGTCAATCCATTTAATCAGTAGAGGAAACTCGTCCGCGCTAATTTGAAACAACTCTGGATGTTGTTGATAGAGCTCACGTAAAGACAGACCGAAGTAAGGTTCAGACGCAACAGAAGTTCCTCCTTTTTCTAATGCAGAAGCTGTCCAGGCTTCACCAATCGAATGTTCATTGAATTCAAAACCAAATTGCTTCAGACGTTCTCCACCCCAAAGTCGATGTTGATAGTGCGGCTGTAAAAGAATAGTGCTCATATCCATCCTCCTTCGAAATTAATATACACTTGTAAATTTAAAAACTAAATAAAGTTTAAATCAAGTATAGACATGAAATTAATCATGTGTATAATAAAAGTTGTAAACGATTTCAAATAAGGAGTGAAGACACATGAAGAAAATCTTATTAGCGTGTAGTTCTGGTATGTCGACGAGTTTGCTCGTGACGAAAATGAAAGACCATGCCACATCAATCGGGGATGAGGCAAAAATTTGGGCAGTCGGACAAGACCAAGTCGTAACCGAGATGGACGAGGCGGATGTGATTTTAATCGGTCCACAAATGCGATTTTTATTAGACAAATTGAAAGCGCAAACATCAACACCGATTGAAGTAATCGATATGATGGCATACGGCACGGCGAATGGCAAAGCTGCGTACGAACAAGCGTTGAAATTAATGGGGTGAACGAGATGGAAAATGTCGATGAATTAACATTGGAGCAAATGGCATTCATGATGATTCTGCACAGTGGCAATGCGAGAAGTACGATTCAGGAAGCGATTCAACTGTACAAAACGAGTTCTTATGAAACGTTTGAAGAAAAGATTGTTGAGGCACGTGAACAACTGAAAGAAGCACATCAAACACATTTCTCACAAATTCAGCGAGAAGCAAATGGAGAAAAAACAGATGTATCATTATTGCTTCTTCATGCAGAAGACCATTTAATGTCTACGCAAACGATGCTCGATTTGACAGCTAGTTTGGTCGAAATGGTCGAACAAAAGATTGTAAATCCTAATAAAGAAGGGTGAATCATATGTCACAGGACAATAAAATGTTCAACATGATCAGTAAACTGCTCATGCCGATGGCGACCTATTTAAATAACAGTCGCTATTTACAAGTATTGCGAGATGCCTTCATGCTTGCTTTCCCAATTACCATGTTTGGGTCAATCATCGTTGTTATTGCCAACCTGCCATTTCTCGATCGCTTTATGTCCGAGAGTACATTAAATATCTTTAAATCATCATTAGGCATTGCACCTTCAGCAACAATGGGAATCATGTCCTTATTCGTTGTGTTTGGGATTGGATATTATCTTTCAAAAAGCTATGAAGTTGAAGCTGTATTTGGCGGAGTAATTTCTTTGGTTTCATTCCTTTTGGTCACTCCATTTGTAATTGAGATTGAAGGAATGAGTGAAGCCGTAGGTAATGTCCTTCCGTTAGATCGTCTTGGAGCAAAAGGGATGTTCCTTGCGATGATTACTGGATTTCTTTCTGCTGAGATGTATCGTTTTGTCGTTCAAAAAAATTGGACTATTAAAATGCCTGATGGAGTACCGCCGGCAGTGGCAAAGTCTTTCTCGGCCTTAGTACCGGCACTCCTCACGCTTTCAGTTTTCTTATCAATCAATATTATTGTCACTAATATTTTCGAGATGAACTTGCATGACATTATTTTCGATGTCGTTCAGCAACCCCTCGTGAAGTTAGGGAATGGTCTCATTCCAACGTTAATTGCAATCTTCTTCGTTCAGCTATTTTGGTTCTTCGGACTCCATGGTCAAGTTATCGTCAACTCGGTAATGGACCCGATTTGGAACACGCTATCCGTTGAAAACTTGACAGCTTATACATCGACTGGGGAAGTACCAAACATCATCAGTAAGCAATTCATTGAAATCTACACGGTTGGGCTTGGTGGTTCAGGATCAACACTCGCTGTCGTTGTTGCCATTTTATTGTTCTTAAAATCAAAACAGTTGAAACAAATCGGAAAACTTTCCATTGGACCTGGACTATTCAACGTAAACGAACCGGTCATCTTCGGACTTCCAATCGTCATGAACCCGCTCATCATGATTCCTTGGATTGTCGCACCACTCGTGACGGTAACGGTCACGTATTTCGCGATGTCGACAGGTTTAGTGCCACCGCCGACGGGTGTAGCCGTTCCATGGACCGTCCCTATGTTCTTAAGTGGAATTATGGCCACGAATTCGCTTGCGGGAGGTCTTCTTCAAATCGTGAACTTCTTTATCATTTTGACGATTTGGTTCCCATTCTTGAAATTTATTGATCGAATGAACTTGAAGAAAGAATTGGAAGAATCAACAGATAAACAGGAAGCAGTGTAAACAAATAGAGAAAAATAGAAACAAGGGAGAGATAAATGATGACGAACCCGACACAAACACGTACGAAAGAGCAAAAGACGTATCAATTTCCGACAGACTTTTGGTGGGGAACGGCTTCTTCTGCTACACAGATGGAAGGTGCTGCTTTTGAAGGTGGAAAAGGATTGAACATTTGGGATTACTGGTACATGCAAGAGCCGAACCGCTTTTTCAATGGTGTGAGCGCGACAGAAGCCTCAAACTTCTATCATTTGTATGAAGAAGACATCGCATTGATGAAAGAACTCGGGCATAACACGTTCCGTTTCTCCATTTCGTGGTCACGTCTTTTTCCGCAAGGTGTCGGGGAAGTAAATGAAGAGGCGGTCACATTTTATAACAATGTCATCAATTGCTTGATTGATCATGGTATCGAACCGTTCATCAATCTGTATCATTTTGATATGCCGATGGCGCTTCAGGAGCAAGGTGGTTGGGAGTCACGAGAAGTCGTTGAAGCATATGTCATCTTTGCGAAGACATGCTTTGAATTGTTTGATGATCGCGTCAAGAAATGGTTCACGCATAACGAACCGATCGTACCGGTAGAAGGTGGATATTTATATGATTTCCATTATCCGAATGTTGTCGATTTCAAGCGAGCTGTCCAAGTGGCGTACCACTCTATTTTATCGAGTGCAATGGCAATCAAAGCGTATCGTGACATGGAACTATCTGGGGAAATCGGAATCATCTTAAATCTGACGCCCTCATATCCGAGAAGTCAGCATCCAGCTGATTTGAAAGCAGCGCGTATTGCCGATGCGATGTTCAATCGTTCGTTCCTCGACCCATCTGTTTTAGGGACGTTCCCTCAAGAATTAGTAGATGTGCTGAAGTCGGAAGATGCGATGCCACTTATCGAGAACGGGGATCTTGAAATCATTCGAGAACATACAGTCGACCTTCTCGGTATCAACTATTATCAGCCACGTCGCGTGAAAGCAAAAGCATCGCTTCCTAATCCGGACGCGCCATTCTTGCCAGAAAACTTATTTGACTACTATGAGATGCCTGGACGGAAAATGAATCCGTATCGTGGATGGGAAATTTACGAAAAAGGAGTCTATGATATATTAATCAATCTAAAAGAAAACTATGGTAATATCCCGTGCTTTATTTCAGAGAACGGAATGGGTGTCGAAGGTGAAGAACGTTATCGTGATGAAAACGGGAGTGTCCAAGACGATTATCGGATTGACTTCATTCGCGAACATCTGAAATGGATGCATCAAGCGATTGAAGAAGGGTCGAACGTGAAAGGCTATCATCTTTGGACATTTATGGACAACTGGTCATGGAGCAATGCTTATAAAAATCGCTATGGATTTGTTGGCATTGACTTGGAAACACAACAACGAACTGTAAAAAAATCAGGGAACTGGTTTAAACAGTTGATTGATGCTAAAGGTTTTACAGAATAATAAGACAAGCTGACAAAGACTACTCTTTGTCAGCTTTTTTTGATATATTGTACATATATGTCTATACATGAGGTGCTATATGTCTAATAAGAAAAAACCGAAATATGAAACCATTGCTGATGAGATGCGTAAAAGAATTATTGAACACGTTTACCCGCTAGAAAACGCACTACCTGATGAAATTCACCTGGCCCAAGAATTTGGCGTGAGTCGTATGACCATGAAGCGGGCACTTGAGATTCTTGTCATGGAAGGGTTGATTTATCGTAAACGTGGTAAAGGAACATTCATTTTACAGTCGAGCTTCCAAAAAGGTCGCATCAACGTGATTAGTAAAGAAACGAGAGGATTGACTCAAGTGATTGGGGATCGTTCGTTACGAAGTGAAGTCCTCAATTTTGAGGTGAAGTTTCCGAGTCAGGAAGTCGCCGATCATCTCATGATTGAGCTGACAGAACCGGTCTATGAAATACGTCGCGTGCGTTACGTAGACGACGAGCCGTATGTCATCGAATTGACGTACATGGTTGCTAACCTCATTACAGGAATCACACGTGAGATTTTAGAAAAGTCCGTGTACGCTTATATTCAAGAAGATCTTGGCTATACGATTACAAGCTCACATAAAGTGATTCGAGCAGATAAGCCGGATGAGTACGATCAAGCTTACTTGAAGAATGATATCACTGAACCGATTATTGAAGTCGAGCAAGTCGTCTATTTAAGTAACGGGAAACCGTTCGAGTATTCGTTTGCCCGTCACCGATACGATAAATTTGTGTTTTCATCGGTCAATATTGTGAAGTGAAAGTCGCCACGATGGCGACTTTTTCGTAAGGGGAACCTATCGTGGATGTGAAAATTGACCAAGCAGGATACGAAATGAACGAATCCGTCATTCAAGACATCGTGATTGATGTTCGGGCAGGTGAAATTTGGGGGATGATTGGGTTGAACGGTGCTGGTAAGACGACAACGATTGCGTGTCTCACGGGAACGATTCCCTGGATGAAGGGAACCATCGAGATGAAGCGGCATCCATTCTTCCAATCCATTCAAGAAAGAGGTTCTTTATGAACGAACAGCAATATGAGCAACTCCTGCATATCCAGACCGCCAAACCTCAGCAAGGATTCCCGTCCTCGGTGGAATACCATCGTTATGAACCGACCCCTTACGAGGCACTCGATTTGCTTCGGGATGCCTATCCGTTAGAGTCGACGGACACCATCGTTGATTTTGGTTCAGGCAAGGGGCGTCTCCCGTTCTATTTGGCGTACACGTTTCATGTTCGGGCAATCGGTGTCGAGATGGATGGTGGGTTTCACGAAGAGTCGCTCCAAAATTTGGCGAGCTATACGAAGAAGCATCGGATTCGAGGAAGCGTTCAATTGGTGCAGGAATTTGCAGAACAGTTTTCCATCCCGTCAGAGGCGAACCGATTCTACTTTTTTAATCCGTTCTCGGTCAACATCTTTCGGCAAGTGATTGCTCACATCATCGAATCCGTTGAAGCGAATCCCCGTCCGGTCGATGTGATTTTGTATTATCCGGCGGATGCATATCTACACTATTTGAACGATGAGACCCCATTTCAATGTGTACAGACGGTTCGACTGCCGCTGAAGAATCTTCATGAGCGATTTTTGATTTACCGGTTTGATATGATGGAGTCATCTTGGTAATGGAGGAGTGAGTACGATGAAAAAGAAAGACATTCTAGAAGCGTATCGTTGGCGTCAAGCGACGAAAGAATTTGATGCGGATCGTAAAATCAAAGAAGATGACATGGAATTCATTTTAGAGACAGGACGTCTTTCACCGAGTTCGTTCGGGTTTGAACCATGGCAATTCGTTGTGGTTCGTCGGGAAGATTTGCTCCAAAAAATTAAAGATCACGCATGGGGAGCGCAAGGGCAGGCTTTGACCGCGAGCCATTTCGTATTGATTCTCGCAAGAACACCGAAAGCCATGCGTTACGATGCGGACTATATTCGGAACATCGTGACGAGTGTGCAAGGCCGGACGGAAGAAGAGTACGCACAGCGCGTGAAGCGGGTCCAAGAGTTCCAGGAGAACGACTATCGTCTCTTGGACGATGAACGCGTCTTCCAAGAGTGGATCAAGCGTCAGACATATATCCCACTTGGGAACATGATGACGGCGGCCGCACAAATCGAGATCGATTCTTGTCCGATTGAAGGGTTCAATCAAGAGGAAATTGATGAGCTGCTCATCTCAGAAGGTGTCATGGAGCGAGGCGAATGGTCGCTTTCGGTCATGGTCGCATTTGGGTATCGGTCGCGCGATTTCGCACCAAAAACACGTCGTGACTTTAACGAAGTCGTCAAATATATCGGATGAAAAAAGGTTCAATCGCCTCAGCGATTGAACCTTTTGAATTATTTCCAGTCTGTGATGCGGTCGACTGGGAAGCGTACTGATGGGTACCCTTCTTCTGCTGCTTTCCCGATGGAGAGAAGCATGACCGGAAGGTAACGTTCTTTGTCGAGACCGAACGCTTCAGCGATGTTCGTTTTGTCGTATCCACCGATCGGGTTTGTGTCATAACCATGTGCCCGTGCGACGAGCATGAGTTGCATCGCAACGAGACCTGAATCGAGCATAATGCTATCTTTGATCATTTCTTTCGGTGCATCTTTGAAGATGCCTTTGATCATGTCGACTTGGCGGTCGCGGACTTCAGCGGGCATCATGCCACGTTCTACAGCTGTATTGAAAATCTCTTCTGTGTAGTCTGCCATTTGGTAGTCCGCGAAGAGCGCGATGACAGCTGAAGACGTTTCTACTTGGCGTTTATTGAAGCTTGAGAGTGGAAGGAGCGTCTCTTTTCCTTCTGTGCTATCGATGACGACAAAACGCCATGGCTGTAAGTTAAGTGATGAAGGAGCCGTTGTCGCTTCTTCAAGAATTTGTGTCATTTCTTCTTTTGAGATTTTGACGTTCTCATCGTATACACGAATCGAGCGGCGTCCTTTGACAATCTCCATAAAGTCTTTTTGTGTAGCAGTGTTCATATTGTAGTCTTCCTTTCATGGTCAATAGTATCTTGTAACATCGTCAGGGATGCTAATAACTGTTGTTGATCCTCTACCTTCATGTTGACAAAAAGTCGGTCCGTTAAGCACTGTTTTTGCTCAGTCCAATGTGCAATTTGTTCACGACCGTGGTCTGTCAACTCGACATAGATGACACGGTTGTCTTCTTCACATCGTCTCCGCGTGATGAGTCCTTGTGTCTCTAATTGTTTCAAGTGTCGAGTGATAGCTGCGTGATCGACATCGACGCGTTGTTGCAATTCACGTTGACGCAATGGGCCGACATGATACAAATTGCTTAAAATGTCATAGCGACTTAAGCTGAGTCCGTCCATTTCAGAGTCGAATAATTGCCCCATTTCTTTTTGTACGGTGATGATGTGATAGAGAATTTGATCGCGAAGCGAGCAAGAATCTCGCATGCATATCGCCTCCTCGAATCATTGATGACTCAATCATTGATGGGTCACACAATGTATAGTAAACCCATCCTGACAATATTTCAAATAAAAAGTTTTAACAAATGGGTTGTCAAACTGTTATATAATAGTCTATATTATAATCAACTGATATATAACAATGACTAAGGGAGGATGTGAGCGCTTGGAACACTATGAACGACTAAATACGTATCATGTTTATGAGAAGCTGTTCGAATTTGTGAATGAAAGTATACTAGAACCTCATGAAATCAACAATTTTTGGAAAGGTGTCGAATCCCTTCTAGAGCGTTTCATTCCAGTCAATCAGACGCTTCTAGAGCAGCGCACGACATACGAACGACTGTTACAGGATTGGTACAGTCGACAAGATGAAGTCGATCCCATCAAATACGAGACGTTTTTATCTTCAATCGGCTATATCGAACCGGTCGTCAAAGATTTCAACATCGATGTGTCGGACGTCGACCGTGAAATCGCCCATCAAGCTGGACCGCAACTCGTCGTACCATTAGACAATGCCAGATACGCACTCAATGCCGCCAATGCCAGATGGGGAAGTCTCTACGACGCCCTTTATGGAACAGATATGATTGAAGAGGCAGACGGTATGGAAAAAGGACGAGAATATAATCCCGTTCGCGGTAATGAGGTCATCCGCATCGCTAAACAGTTTCTCGATGATGCGTTCCCGCTACCAACAGAATCTCACGAGAAAGTGACACGTTACTTCGTTCGTGACGATGTCGCCTATGCGGTGGTTGGGGAAGACGAGTATTCGTTCGCTCATGATTCATTCGTCGGCTACACCGGGGAACCGAACAAGTTACGCACATTGATGCTTCAGCACCATGCCTTACACGTCGAACTTCAATTTGACCGCGAGCACCCGATCGGCAAAATCGATCCTGCTGGACTGATGGACATTGAGCTCGAATCAGCCCTCTCCGCGATTGTGGACTGCGAGGACTCGGTCGCAGCTGTTTGTGCAGAAGACAAAGTTCATCTGTATCGCAACTGGCTCGGTCTGATGGACGGGACGCTTGAAGCTTCGTTCCAAAAGAATGGGAAGCGACTTTCTCGGTCCTTGAATGAAGATAAGCGTTTAATCGGAAAAGGTGGAGTGGAAGTCATACTCCCAGGACGCGCACTCTTATTCATTCGAAACGTCGGGCACTTGATGACGACCGACTTGATGCTTGATGCGGAAGGTCGCGAGGTACCAGAAGGTATCGTTGATGCCGTCTTCACTTCACTCATCGCGAGTCGTCATCTACATCGCCGTCTCAACTCTCGAGAAGGGTCAATCTATATCGTCAAACCGAAAATGCATGGATCTGAAGAAGTAGCATTCACCAACGGCTTGTTTGACGCCGTGGAAGATTTATTGAACCTTCCTCGCCATACGTTGAAAGTCGGTGTGATGGATGAAGAGAGACGAACGTCGCTTAACCTGAAGAACTGTATCGCTCAAGTGAGAGAACGAGTCGTCTTCATCAACACGGGCTTCCTCGACCGAACGGGAGACGAGATTCATTCTTCGATGACACTCGGACCGATGCGGCGAAAAGGAGAAATGAAGACATCTTCTTGGCTTGCGGCATATGAACGGTTGAATGTATCGACAGGTCTTGAGACCGGATTTCATCAACAGGCGCAGATCGGTAAAGGGATGTGGGCGATGCCCGACATGATGCGTGACATGATGCGTGAAAAAATTGCACACGTACGGTCCGGGGCAACGACGGCATGGGTGCCTTCCCCGACCGCGGCGACGCTCCATGCGATGCACTATCATCAACTCGATGCTTTTGATATACAGCGAGAATTGATGCAACAGCCTGTTTTGAATCATGAACGACAACAGCTCCTCGATATCCCGCTCGCGACACGCATCTATTCGCAAGACGAGATTAAAGAGGAACTCGAGAACAACTTGCAAGGGTTGCTCGGATACGTCGTTCGTTGGGTCGAACAAGGTGTGGGTTGCTCGAAAGTACCAGACATTCATCACATCGGCCTCATGGAAGACCGGGCAACACTTCGTATTTCGAGCCAACACGTGGCCAACTGGCTGCATCACGGCATCTGTTCAGCCGATCAAGTGGAAGTCACGCTTTATCGGATGGCACAAGTCGTCGATGAACAAAACGAACAAGATCCGAATTATCGGCCGATGACACCAAACGTCGATCAATCGATTGCCTATCAAGCCGCACACGAACTCGTGTTTCATGGATTGAAGCAACCGAACGGGTACACAGAACCGATCTTACACCGCCGCCGCCGTGAATTTATGAAACGCCAAACCGTAGAGTTAAACCTTAAAGGAGGAACCTTATCATGAATACGAAAAAAATGGAAAGCGAACAGTTGATTGAACGTTGGGTCGTTCGTCGCATCGTATCTGGAGAATCGACAGCTTCTCTTGCGAATACAGCATTCGTATATGGCAATGACTTGATGCGCCTCGTCTTGGATCGCGCCGACGGTTCGCTCCAAATCATGAAGGAATCAATCGATGAGGTCGTCGTCTTCCGTAAACCTGAAGATCCCGATGAAGAAAATGTATGTCGTTGCTGCGGGATGGAGCATTCGACGTTCAAAGCGGCATTGGAGTGCTGTGCTTACCTCGACTAAATCGTTTAGTTTGCACTATCTGTTATATAACAAATTCGTTTTTATTAAAATTAATATAATACAGGAGGGTTTATAGATGAAACAACGCGAAGAATTAGGAAACAGCTGGAAGTCAGAACGATTTGAAGGGGTAGAACGTCCATACTCTGTAGAGGATGTGATGAAATTACGGGGGTCCATCGTGATTGAACAGACGCTTGCGACAAAGGGAGCGGAACGCTTGTGGAAATTGATGCACGATCGTGACTACGTTCATGCACTCGGTGCGTTGACTGGAAACCAAGCCATCCAACAAGTGAAGGCAGGACTTGAAGCCATTTATTTGAGCGGATGGCAAGTAGCGGCGGATGCTAACCTTTCGGGTCAGATGTATCCGGACCAAAGTTTATATCCGGCCAACTCAGTGCCAAGTGTCGTTAAACGAATCAACCAAGCGCTTCAACGTGCCGATCAAATTCAGACGGCAGAAGGGAAAGGCGACACGCATTGGTTCGCACCGATTGTCGCAGATATGGAAGCCGGATTCGGTGGTGTGCTCAACGTATTCGAATTGACGAAGGCGATGATTGAAGCCGGTGCTGCCGGTGTTCACCTCGAAGACCAGCTTTCGTCTGAGAAGAAATGTGGTCACCTCGGTGGGAAGGTATTGCTCCCGACGCAGACGGCTGTGAAAAACTTGATTTCGGCTCGACTCGCAGCAGACGTCATGGGTGTCCCGACGATTATCGTGGCGCGGACAGATGCGCACGCTGCGAACTTGATCACGAGCGACATCGATCCAATCGATCATCCGTTCATCATTGGAGAGCGTACACCGGAAGGCTTCTATCGCACGGAAGCCGGCATCGAGCAAGCAATCGCTCGCGGTCTCGCTTATGCACCATATGCAGACCTCGTCTGGTGTGAGACATCTGAACCAGACTTGGCGGAAGCCCGTCAATTTGCCGAAGCGATTCATGCGAAGTATCCGGGCAAACTTCTCGCTTACAACTGTTCGCCATCATTCAACTGGAAGAAGAAGTTGTCAGACGAAGAGATTGCAACGTTCCAACAAGAAATCGGTGCGATGGGCTACAAGTTCCAATTCGTCACACTCGCTGGATTCCACGCGCTCAACTTCGGGATGTTCGAACTTGCACGCGGGTACAAAGATCGTGGCATGGCGGCATATTCAGAGTTACAACAAGCAGAATTTGCGGCTGAAGTACATGGGTACACGGCGACACGTCACCAACGTGAAGTCGGAACGGGTTACTTCGACGAAGTGTCGCTCGTCATCTCAGGCGGACAATCGTCCACGACAGCACTGGCTGGATCAACAGAAGCGGAGCAGTTCACAAATTAATGAGAAGCAAATAACCGCTGCACGTGCAGCGGTTATTTTTGTTTGGGGCGTGTCATTTCGGAATGGTCAACACTTGACCGACACTGATGAGATTGACGTTCGTGATGTTATTGGCGGCAGCGATTTTTGCGACAGTCGTATTGTACATGGTCGCAATCTTATAGAGTGTATCGCCCGACTTTACCGTGTACTTCACAGTCGTCGAAGGGGGTGGTGTGACCGTTGTTCCAGGAATGATGAGCATTTGACCGACACTGATGAGATTGATGTTTGTGATATTGTTAGCGGCTGCGATTTTCGCGACAGTTGTATTGTACATGGTCGCAATCTTGTAGAGCGTATCGCCCGACTTTACCGTGTACTTCACAGTCGTCGAAGGGGGTGGTGTGAACGTTGTCCCAGGAATATTGAGCACTTGTCCGACACTGATGAGATTGACGTTCGTGATGTTGTTAGCGGCTGCGAGATCGGATACAGTGACACCATACGTCCGTGCGATGCTGTATAACGTGTCGCCTGACTTCACGGTATACGTTTTATTCGTCGATGTGTTTTGATAGGCAAGTAATTGCGAGACCGTGACGAATTTGTACCCTTTTGCTTTCAGTTGCGAAATCATCGTCGGTAATGCGAGTGGGGTACCTGGTGCCCCCGCACCCGTATGCATCAAGACGATGGAACCCGGTTTAATATTGGTTTGTACTTTCGTGTTGATTTGGCTCGCGGTCAGTCCTTTCCAGTCGATCGTATCGATGTTCCATTGAATCGTGTATCCGTATCCGGCAGCACCGACACCGTTCAACACGGCACTATTGACGGCACCAAATGGAGCTCTAAAAATCGGCTTTGTCGTTTTTCCAGTCAACGATGTAATCAAGGCTTCCGTGCGGTCGAGTTCGGATTTCATTTGAGTAGCAGTCAGTTTCGTGAAATCAGGGTGTGTATATGAGTGGTTACCGAGCTGATGTCCTTTTGCGGCGATATTTTTAATGTATTGTGGATGGTTGTTCGCACCCGAACCTGTCAAAAAGAAAGTAGCTTTGACGTTGTTTTTTGCCAAAATGTCTAAAATTTTGTTCGTGTTTGCGCCGTCTGCACCATCATCGAACGTCAACGCGACGACTTTACTCGTCGTGTTCACGCTCGTAATAAATTTTGAAGCGGCGGCACTGACGGAAATCGATTGTGTGATCACCATCGCCAATAAGATGAAGAGTGCCATCGCCCCACGAATGACCTTACGTTTCATCTGAATTCGCCTCCATTCATGATGTCATCCTCTTGATGTTAAGAATTTCCGAATGCACGCTACATATATTTTATATACCCGTTTTTTGAAATGACGGACTAAAATACGGAAATGGGTTTATAACGAATTTGTATCGACTAGATGTGTGAAAATTGTGAGAATGTATCGTGGTATATATCACAGAATGCTCACACTCTTTTTGGAAAGAGATGGTATCATGAACAATGTGTGAAAGATGTAAGCGATTTATGAGGAGGATTCATGATGAAAAAGATGATGACACGGTTTGGGGTCGTGTTTGGACTCATCGGCCTATTCGTACTCGGTGCGTGCGGTACGGAGAAAGAAGCAGAAAGCGCGGCTGTTCCACAATCGATGGAACCGGTAGAGGCAGAGTTGATGGTTGCCGCAACAGCGGAAGAAGGAGAAACGGTACCGTTATCTGTTCGCGTCACGCAGGATGGTCAGCCCGTAGACGATGCGGATGAGATTAAGTTCGAAGTGTGGAAGAACAGTGCGAAAGAAGAGAGCGACATGATTAAGGCGACGCTCACGAAAGATGGCGTTTATGAAGCAGAGGCGACGTTCCCAGAAGAAGCGGTCTACACGATTCAAGTTCATGTGACGGCTCGCTCTATGCATACGATGCCGACGACAAAAGTAACAGTCGGACACCCGGAAACAGCTGCCGAAGAAACAGAGGATAGTGATCGTCATCACCACGCTGGAGCGGACATCACGCTTGACCCAAAAGAGGCGACAGCAGGTGAAGAACAGGCGTTCATGGTGCACGTCATGATTGAAGAGGAGATGCTCGCGGGGGCAGACGTACAACTCGAAATCTTCCAAGACGGGGCAGACAAACATGAGTGGGTGAAGTTAGAGGAAGCAGATGCTGGGATGTATAAAGGTGCACACACCTTTACTGAATCTGGTGCATACAACGTTCAAGTCCATGTTACGAAAGGTCATGATATTCATGAGCACGTGATGGAGACGGTAGACGTTAAATAAAAAATCGGCTCGCGTTGAGCCGATTTTTTATTATGCATTTTGATAGAGGGATTCAACTTGTTGTTGAAGCGTTTCATTCTCGAGGAACTCATCGTACGATGCTTCTTTGTCCACGATGCCGTTTGGTGTCACTTCGATGATGCGTGTCGCAATCGTCGAGATGAGCTGATGGTCATGTGAGCTGAAGAGGAGTACGCCTTTGAACGTCTCGAGACCATTGTTGAGAGCTGTGATTGATTCGAGGTCCAAGTGGTTCGTCGGATCGTCGAGGACAAGCACGTTCGAGTTCGAGAGCATCATCTTCGAGAGCATGCAGCGTACTTTTTCTCCCCCTGAGAGGACAGACGCCTTCTTCATGACTTCTTCACCTGAGAAGAGCATGCGACCGAGGAATCCACGAAGGAACGTATCTGACTCATCGGCAGGTGAGAATTGACGCAACCAGTCCAAAATACTCTTTTCTGAGCCTTCGAAGTACTCCGAGTTGTCTTTCGGGAAGTATGACTGAGTCGTCGTCACGCCCCATTTGACCGAACCTGTATCTGGCTCCATCTCACCCATAAGAATTTTAAAGAGTGTCGTGATGGCAACGTCCGAACGACCGACGAATGCGACTTTGTCCGTCTTGTTGAGTGAAAACGTGACGTTGTCGAGTACTTTTACGCCATCGATCGTCTTCGATACGTTGTCGACATAAAGAACATCGTTCCCGATCTCGCGCTCCATCGTGAATCCGACGAACGGGTAACGACGTGACGACGGACGAATGTCGTCGAGTGTGATCTTATCGAGCAACTTCTTACGTGACGTCGCTTGACGGGCCTTTGAGGCGTTCGAGCTGAAACGCGCGATGAAGTTTTGAAGTTCTTTGATTTTTTCTTCTTTTTTCTTGTTCTGGTCTGAAGCCATACGTGTAGCAAGTTGGCTTGACTCATACCAGAAGTCGTAGTTCCCGACATACAATTGGATTTTTCCAAAGTCGAGGTCTGCCATGTGCGTACAGACTTTGTTCAAGAAGTGACGGTCGTGGGAAACGACGATAACTGTGTTTTCAAAGTTGATCAAGAACTCTTCCAACCATTGAATCGCTTTTAGGTCAAGTCCGTTGGTCGGCTCGTCTAAGAGGAGGATATCTGGCTTACCGAAGAGCGCTTGGGCAAGAAGGACTTTGACTTTCTCCCCACCTGTGAGTTCGCTCATTTGTTTCTGGTGGAGCGCTTCTGTGATGCCGAGACCTTGAAGGACCATCGAGGCTTCTGACTCTGCTTCCCAACCGTTCAACTCAGCGAATTCGCCTTCGAGTTCAGCTGCGCGCATCCCGTCTTCATCTGAGAAATCTTCTTTCATGTAGATGGCGTCTTTTTCTTTCATTACTTTGTAGAGACGCTCGTGACCCATGATGACGGTCTCGAGAACCGCACTGTCCTCATACGCGTAATGGTCCTGTTTGAGGACGGCGAGACGCTCACCCGGTGTGATGCTGACATCACCTGTCGACGTATCTTGCTCACCTGATAAAATCTTTAAGAATGTTGATTTACCGGCACCGTTCGCACCGATCAATCCGTAACAGTTGCCTGGCGTGAACTTGATGTTCACCTCTTCAAACAACTTGCGGCCGCCAAATTGTAGGCTGACGTTATTTACTGTAATCATGTATGGTATCCCTCGTTTTTCTGATTAGTTTACGACGTGTATTGTATCACGTTTTTAAAAATCGCGCAGTGTCGCATAAAAACTATAATGATGACATAGGCAAAGTCACAGAAAAAGCCATCATCATGACGGCTTTAGTCGACTCGTATAACAGTCGTATCGAGTTCAAACGCCACATTTCCTGCGAGCGCGCGTGAAATCATACATTGATCTTTCGCTTTTTTCGCAATGCGCTCGACCAACGTGATCTCTCGATCCGTCATCTCTGACGGGACTTGAATCGTTGTCGCATAGCAAATCGTCTCGTAAGTGAAGATGCCGTTCGTCACATCGACGATTCCTTCCGCGTCAATCGTGATGCCACGGTGAGTCAGATCACTTCGTCCGAGTACGGCTGCGAGTGTGATGATATAACACGTGGCCGCTGCCCCGAGTAACATCTCATCCGGATTTGTGCCGACTCCAGGACCGTCCATTTCGGGTGGAATCGAAATCTGTGTCTTTAATCGCTCGGCCTCGAGGGTACCGACGTCATTTCGTCCGCCATCCCAGCCGAGATTCATGCTAAATGTATGTTTCATCAAAATCGCCTCCAATGTCTCTAGTGTAAAAGAGAACGATTGGAGGCGCATTTGTTATGCTTGTGCACGCTTCGCGAATGTGCGAAGTGTTTCGATGATGACCGTTGTTGCTTTTTCCATGTTGTTCACAGAGATGTATTCGAACTTCCCGTGATAGTTTTCGCCACCCGTGAAAATGTTCGGTGTCGGAAGACCCATGTAAGAAAGTTGCGATCCGTCTGTCCCGCCACGAATCGGTTCAATCTTCGGTTCGATGTCAAGGCCGCGCATGACGTCAGCGACGGTATCGACGATGTGTTTCACCGGTTCGATTTTCTCGGCCATGTTGTAATACTGATCTTCCATCTTGAGCTCGATCCGCTCTTCCCCGTATTTTTGTTTCCATTCGAGGACAAGTTTCTCCATCAATGCTTTACGCGCTTCAAACTTCTGTTTGTCGTGATCGCGGATGATGTATTGAAGCGTCGTCTTCTCCACATCCCCATTGAAGCCGTTCAAGTGGAGAAAACCTTCGTAGTTGCTCGTACGTTCTGGTGCCTCATCAGCCGGTAAACGGTTTTGGAACGCCATCGCGAGTTTCATCGAGTTCACCATCTTATTTTTCGCGCTACCTGGGTGCACGTTCGTCCCGTGGAAGGTGACGGTCGCACCGGCTGCGTTAAAGCTCTCATACTGTAACTCTCCGAGCGGGCCACCATCCATCGTGTAAGCGAAATCTGCATTGAATCGGGCGACATCGAATTTATGTGGTCCACGTCCAATCTCTTCGTCCGGTGTGAAAGCAATGCGGACCGGTCCGTGTGGAATCTCAGGGTGAGCCAATAAGTATTCGACGGCTGTGACGATTTCAGCAATCCCTGCCTTATCATCCGCACCGAGGAGTGTCGTCCCATCGGTTGTCATGAGCGTATGCCCGACATACCCGTCCAGTTCTGGGAAGTCTTTTGGTGATAAGACGACATTAAGCGACTCATTCAAGACAATGTCGCCACCTTCATAATGCTCGACGAGTTGAGGGGAGACGTTCGTTCCTGTGAAGTCGGTCGCTGTATCCACGTGAGCGAGGAATCCGATTGTCGGGACGTCATGATTGACGTTACTCGGAAGTGTGGCGAATAGGTAGCCGTATTCGTCCGTCTCGACGTCTGTCAGTCCAAGTTCTTTCAATTCCTTTTCCAAATGACGAATCAAATCCCATTGTTTGGCCGTCGATGGTGTTGTCGTACTCGTGAAGTCAGACTGTGTATCGATCTTTGCATAAGTCATTAAGCGTTCAATTAATTTTGCTTGCATGGATTGCCCTCCTCTAATAAGTTTCATCTTCATTAGTTTATCACGCGCGCTCGAAGTCGAAACAAAAAAGTCACGCCCATCGATGAAATGGGTGTGACCTGTTCAAAAGAGAAACGGATATAAAATGGGCAAGATAAACGATGTGAAGATGGCTGTCAATCCCATCGCGGCACCACCTGTAGCGCCAGACAGTGGATGTTCAGTTGCCGCCTGAGCGGTCCCGATTCCGTGACTGATGGTACCGAGCGCAATGCCACGCGTGAATGGGTCGTCCATATGGATCGATGTCAATAATACCGGTCCGAGCATCGCACCTAAAATACCGCAGGCGACGGCAATCGAGGCCGCAAGTGTCGCATCCCCTTCTAGTTGTCGAGCCAATTCAAGGGCAATCGGGGACGTAGCAGACTTGACCGATAGCGCAATCAACACGTTTTCGGTAAACGAAAGCAATTTCCCGAAAAGCACAGCGACAAAAATTGTGGAGAGGGACCCGATGACAATCGCACTCAAGGCTCGCTTTGCCCGGGCGAGTAACACGGGTAAGTTGCGATAGAGTGGCAATCCGAGAGCGACCGTCGCTGGCCCGAGTAAGATCGTGATGATATCGGTAGCCGGTTTATACGTATCATAGGACTGTCCTGTCACGAGTAATAGGAGAATCAAAATCGCTGTACTTAAGAAGACGACATTGGTGAATGGGGAAGCCCACTTCATGGAGAGTCGACGACTAAGGGAATATACGAGAATCGTCAATCCGATCCAGACGTATGTCATGACGTCTCACCTTCTTTCCCGGAAACGAGCGCCGTCACAATCATTCCGACCGCCATGCTAACGAGTAACGTGATGAGGAGTGGGATGCCGGCAGCTTTTAACAACGTACCGTATGCCATGAGACCGACGGCAATCGGGATGAAGAAGAAAGCGAGATGCTTCGTCAAAAATCCGGCGCTGTCTTCAATCCATTCCACGCGAATGACTTTTGTCAGTAAGAGGACGAGCAAGAGCACCATACCGATGACGCTGCCTGGTACTTTCCAAGAGAATGTTTCGACAATCCAGTTGCCGAGTGTACTCAACCCGAACAAGAGCGTGAGTCCAATCACCCATTTTAATAATTTCATTTACATGACTTCCTTTCGCATCAATCAAAACGTATGAATCTTCTCAAATTCAACGGGATAGGTCAAGAGAAGGGTATAATACGTTTATTCTACTCGATGAAGAGGAGGAAGATAGAGCGATGGAAGAGAAGGGAACACTTTATTTCTTATGTGGAAAAATGGGGGCTGGAAAATCAACGAAGGCCAAACAACTGGCTACTGAAAAACAAGCCGTTCTTTTGTCCGAAGATGAATGGTTATCTACCCTATATCCTAATCAAATTCATACGTTTGAGGACTACAGAAAACATGCTACTCTGCTGAAGCCACTTCTTGAATCTCATGTGAAACAATTGTTAAAACTAGGGATGAATGTCGTGATGGATTTTCCGGCAAATACGAAGTCGTCTCGAGCCTGGTTTCTAAAACTTGCACAGGACGTGGGAGCGGATCACTGCTTGGTTTATCTAAATCGAAGTGATGAACAATGTCTTCGACAGATTCAGAAACGTCGCATCATGGAACCGGAACGAGTCGCATTTGATACGGAAGAAGTCTTTCATCACGTGACTTCATTTTTTGAAGCTCCAGATGATACGGAACACCTACATATCATTGAAAAATAAAACATGCGTAGCGGTGTATCCGCTACGCATGTTTTAGGCTTACGCTTGTTTTTTCTTACGGAATCGTGCGAAGAACTCATAGACGATCGGTACGATGAGCAACGTGAGAAGCGTCGAACTTGTAAGTCCGCCGATCACGGTGACCCCGAGACCTTTCGAGATGAGTGCGCCACCCTCGAGACCGAGTGCGAGCGGTGCGAGTGCACCGATGGTCGCGAGTGCGGTCATCAAGATTGGGCGAAGGCGTGTGCCTGCTGCCTCAAGTAACGCTTCACGTGTTGATAAACCAGCTTCTTCTTTATGAATGACGCGGTCAATCAAGACGATGGCGTTCGTGACGACAATCCCGATCAACATGAGTGCCCCAATCAAGGCAGATACCGAAATCGTTTCACCTGTGATGAGAAGGGCGACGAGTCCCCCGATAATCGCGTACGGAAGTGAGAACAACACGACGAATGGCGTGAGAGCTCCACCGAATGTGATGACGAGGACCAAGTAGACGATGGCGATCGCGGCAAGCATCGCAAGACCGAGCTGTGTGAACGATTCTTGGATCTGTTCCGTTACCCCACCGACATCGTACGTTACGCCAGATGGGAGTTCGATGTCTGATACGCGTTCTTCAATCGCAGCAGACGCTTCTGTCGCTTTATCTGTGCTGAGTTCAACACTTACTTGTGCGAGCAGTTTTCCGTCGCGCTCGACGAGTGTGTCCGGTGTCGTGCCTTCTTCGATTTCAATAAAGTCTGAGATCGGGCGTGGACCGAACGGTGTCGTGATTTCTTGTGCTTGTAAGTCATCGACACTGTCATACGTCACTTGCTCGTTCGGGATGATGACGTCTAATTGTTTGTCATCTACCGTCACGCTCGCAAGTGGGCTTTCGGGTGCCTGGAATTGGCTGATGACTTGTGCGATTTGACCTGCAGACACACCGGCTTCTGCTGCAGCCTGTTGATTGACGTTGAACGTATATTGTACATATGACTCACGTAAGTCAGATGTCGCTTGACGGACATAGTCTGTTTCTTCTTCAATCGTTTCGATGAACGTCGGCACGATGGCTTCTAAATCTTCAAGCGAGTTGGCATACACGTTATACGTGACGCCACTCGTCGCACCGCCACCAGAGAAGTCTTGTTCTTTCCACTCCCCACTTGAGACGAGTTCATTTAACTTCTCGATGTCTGCCAGTTTCACATCAGCAAAATCTTCTGTGTCCGGATCGTATTGAACGATGAAAATCCCTTGTTTGTTGTTCCCAGGGTTCAGTGGGTTTTCTCCACCGACTGTGAACTGAACGTCCGTTGCGTTCGGTTGTTCTTCCATGAAGTATTCTTCTGCCACTTCTGCCGCAGCAATCGAGTCTTCAAGCGTTTGACCCGGTTCTGGGTCGAACGTGACGAACAACGTCTTCTCCGAATCCTGATTCAAGAAGTTGACTCCAATCGCCGGAACAAGAGCGAAGCTTCCGATAAGAAGAGCAGTCGCGAGTCCGAAGACGACGAGTTTATGGTTCAGTGACCAGTTCAAGACGCCGCGATACCATTCCGCGAGCTTACCTGGACCTTCTTCTGGCTTCAACTTGTCACGGTTTTTAAAGAACGAGTCGGCCATCATCGGAACGACCGTAATCGCCACGAGCAACGAAGCGAGAAGGGCAAATACGACAGTCAATGCGAACGGCAAGAACAACTCACCGACAAATCCTGTGACAAAACCGAGCGGTAAGAATACCGCGATTGTAACGATTGTCGACGAGGCGATCGGGATGAATACTTCTTTTGTCGCCGCGATGATCAATTCTTTACCGCGAAGTGGTTCATTCGATCTAGTGAGGCGACGGTAAATATTCTCGATGACGACGATGGAGTCATCGACGACACGCCCAATCGCAACGGTCATTGCTCCGAGTGTCATGATATTCAGTGTGATCCCTAATTGTTTCAACACGATGAGTGCCATGAGAAGTGACAATGGGATCGAGATGACAGCGATAATCGTCGATCGGAAGTTACGCAAGAACACTAAGATGATCAAGATGGCGAATAAACCACCGAGCAATGCTTTTGATAACATCGTTTCGACCGATTCTTCAATTGGTTGTCCTTGGTCGAGTGTGATGGACACGTTCGCTGTATCATATTCTGCCTCGAAGTCATTCAATACTTCTTTGACGGCGTTGACGACATCAACCGTGTTCGCATCTTGTGTTTTCGTCACTTGTACGCCGATTGAACGTTCACCGTTCGAGCGAGAAATCGATTCTTCGATTCCTTTGTCTTCGATCGTTGCAAGCTCACTCAACGCAACGGTCGGAACCGCAGTCGGGACGTTCGGTGGTAATGTCGATGGCGTTTCCGTCGGGACGTCTGGCGTTTGACCAGGTGGCAATTCCGTCGGAGCAGACGGTGTCGCCGGTGTAGACTGGGCTGGTGAGTACGGGATTTGAAGGTCGCGGAACGCTTCGAGCGTCTCTGATTTTCCGTCGATGACGACCGCTTGCTCTGTGTCGCCTAATTCATATAACCCGAGGGCGATACGGGCATCGTTCGCTTGAATCAATTGTTTGACCGTATCTTCCGTCAAATTGTATTCAGCGAGCGCTTCCTGGTCGAATTGGAGTTCGACGCGGCGAATCTCTTGTCCGGCAATTTGGACGGTTTGTGCGCCTTCTACCCCTTCAAGGGCAGGTTGCACTTCTTCTTCAACGAGCTTTGTCAATTCGGCCAAATCAAGACTTTCATCCGAGATGGCAGCTCCGACTACTGGGAAAGCGTCGAAGCTGAGACGCGACACTTGAGGCTCTTGTGCCGACTCGGGCAACTCGACGTTACTTAACGCGTCTTTCACTTGCTGTTCGGCTTCGTCCATGTCTGTACTGAAGTCATAGTCGATTTGAATGTTTGATGCGTTTTGGAACGATGAAGAACGAACTTGCTCAACGCCATTTAGACTTTGAAGGCGCTCTTCGAGGACGCTACTGACTTCTTCAAGCACTTGCTCAGGTGAAGCACCAGGATAAATGGTTGTGACTGAGACGGTCGGTGTCGTAATGTCCGGTAATGTCTCAAGCTTCATCGTCAAACCGGCGAAAAGACCGGCGGCCGTCAAAATGATTGTCATCAACCAAACGGCGAACTTGTTGTTGACGGAGAAGGACGTGATTTTCTGCATGTGTTTTAATCTCCTCTAATGTTGTTTTTATGAATGGTTGTCGATTTTATGTGCCCGATCAATCAAGCGTTCGATGATTGCTTGTTTGAGTTCGGTAGGGGGAACACCGACACCGAAGTGTTCGGACATCATCATGCCTTCGAGTGCATAACGAATGATCATCGTTTCCACTGGGTCGGCCGTTTGTTGGAACTGTGCGAAGAACGTATCTAAATCATGTTTCCAACGATCCGCATACTCTTGGTCGACAGCGAACAACGTAAGAAATGCAAT
This sequence comes from Exiguobacterium marinum DSM 16307, assembly GCF_000620845.1. GTDB lineage: Bacteria > Bacillota > Bacilli > Exiguobacteriales > Exiguobacteriaceae > Exiguobacterium > Exiguobacterium marinum. The sequence goes on along the minus strand of NZ_KK211189.1, from coordinate 266,238 downwards.
CATTTTCTCGACGTCGATTTGAATGGTTGCTCGCTCAGGATGTAACTTCGTCTCGTCAAACAGACGAACGAATGCTTCGACTGGTCCGTGACCTTCTTGTTGCAACGAAACATATAACTCGTTTTGTTCTTGTTGTAATCGTTCAACCATCGCAGTCATCAATGCTTCCTTTGAAGGGTAGTGATAAAGGAGGCCACCTTTTGAAATCCCTGCAGTTTTGGCGACCTCGTCCAACGTGAGTTGGTGAACTCCATGATTCATAATGATGTCCGTTGCCGCATCCAATAGCTTTTGTTTTGTGATGTTCGATCGGTTTGTCATACATTCACCTCTTTCTGTACCGACCAGACGGTTTGTTTGGTCTTACTATATCGTCCGCAATCTTTTGAAGTCAAGAAATGATACCTTCAAAACTGTCATAAAGCGCACATTCAAACGGATAGCGATTGCAGAAAATCCTTGACGTGAGAATGATTATCAGTAATGATAGGTATTGAGAGTAATTATCATTACCAGAGAGAAATAACCGAATGTGGGGGAATGACAGATGAACAAAAAATATGCAGCTTTAGGAATTTCAGCAGCGTTAACGACATCACTCCTTGCCGCTTGTGCAAGCACAGATGAGACAACTTCAAATGAAGGCTCAGACGATTCGAACGTCGTCAATGTTTACTCGAGTCGCCACTACGATGTCGATCAACAATTATACAAGCAGTTTGAAGAAGAAACAGGCATCAAAGTCAACGTGGTGGAAGGAAAGAGTGACGAACTCCTCGAGCGTTTGAACACTGAAGGTGAGAGTACTGAGGCGGACCTCTTCATTACGGCAGATGCTGGGAACTTGTATCAGGCAAAAGAAGCGGGGCACCTCCAAGCGGTCGATAGCGATGAGCTTGAGTCAAACATCCCTGCGAAATATCGTGACACGGACAACGAATGGTTCGGTTTGACGAAACGTGCGCGTGTCATCGTGTATTCAAAAGATCGCGTGAAGCCAGAAGAGTTGTCGACGTATGAAGCGTTGACGGAAGAACAATGGAACGGCAAAGTACTCGTCCGTCCGTCTGAAAACATGTACAACATCTCACTCCTCGCGTCATTCATCGAAGTAAACGGTGTCGATGAGGCGAAAGAGTGGGCGAAAGGCTTAGTGAACAACATGGCACGTGACCCACAAGGGAATGACCGTGACCAAGCGAAAGCCGTTGTCGCCGGTGAAGGGGACGTCGCCATCATGAATACGTATTACATGGGACTCATGTTGAACTCTGAAGACGAAGAAGAGAAGAAAGTCGCTGAACAGCTCGGTGTCTTCTTCCCGAACCAAGATACAACAGGCACACACGTGAACATTTCTGGAATCGCGATGACGAAAGCATCGAAGAACACAGAAAACGCTCAAAAATTGATGGAGTTCATGTCAGAACCGTCAGCTCAAGAGAAGTTTGCGAGTGTAAACTACGAATACCCAGTCAACGAGTCGGTTGAGCCGAACGAGCTTCTTCAATCATGGGGCGAGTTCAAGGAACAAGACATCAACCTCTCAGTACTTGGTGAAAACCAACAAGAAGCAATTCGCATCTTTAACGAAGTAGGTTGGAAGTAAGATGACTTCGGCTTGAACGAGAGTTCAGGCCGGAGATTTTTGCGTTTCTCACACCCTAGGCGCTACACGGGAAGCATAGAAACTGATATGATGGGACAGGAATTGATAGTTTACAGAACGGGAGCGGTACGACATGAACTGGCACGCAGTAAAACGACAACTGAATGGATGGGCGATTCTCAGCTTTCTTGCGATTTTATTGATCGTCCTACCGGGAATTGTCGTGCTCGTCGAATTGTTTGCGCCGGTCAATGACAATTGGCAGCACATCCAAGAGTACTTGCTTCCCCGTTACGTACGAAACACGCTATTCATCATGTTAGCCACAGGTGTACTGACGACCGTGATCGGGACGAGCCTCGCTTGGTTCGTGACCGTCTATGATTTCCCGTTCCGTCGTTTCTTTAAATGGGCACTCATCTTGCCGCTCGCGATTCCGCCTTATATCGGGGCGTACACGTATCATGGCATTTTAAATTACACCGGAGTGATTCAAACGACGTTACGAAATGAATTTGGTATCACCGTCGATCAATCGTACTTCAATATCATGTCGATTCAAGGGACGGTGTTCATCTTCACATTGTTTCTCTACCCATACATCTATACGATCACGCGGGCGTTCCTCCATAACCAGTCGTCCTCGATGATTGAGAACGCGCGGATTCTCGGTCGCGGGTCGTGGGATATTTTCTTCACCGTCGTCATACCGATTTCTCGCGTCGCCATCATCGGTGGTGTCAGTCTCGTTTTGATGGAAGTGCTGAACGACTATGGGGTCGTGAAATATTTTGGGATTCAGACGTTCAGTACGGCCATTTTTAGCACATGGTTCGGGATGAAAGACACGTCGTCCGCATTGAAGCTAGCAGGTACCCTTATGATTCTCGTCATCGCCATCTTGACGATGGAGCGACTCGTACGAGGACGGAAACAATTCAGTTACGCTTCGACAAAAGTGAAACCGCTCAAACCGAGACCGCTTCAAGGCTGGCATCGCTATGCGGTATTCGCTTATGTCTCGATCGTCTTTGCGATTGCATTCGTCATCCCGTTCACGCAGCTGACGGCATGGACGTTCCTGACGTTCGATACGGTCTTTACGGAAGAATTTTGGCAACTCGTTTGGAATACGGTACGGGTCGCCTTTACCGCGACCGTGATTATCCTGTTGTTCGCACTCATCATTGCGAACTATACGCGACTATTCCCGTCGAACATGACACGCGTCATTTCAAAGGTGACGACGCTCGGGTATTCGATTCCGGGAGCAGCGATCGCCATCGCGGTCATCACGCTCTTCTTATGGCTCGATGACAAAGTGCTTAATCTGGCACGTGCGCTCGACTTGAGTCAGACGTTCGTATTCCGAACGACGCTCATCATGCTCATCTTTGCTTACGTCATCCGCTTCCTCGCGATCGGTTACAACTCGATTGAGAGCGGATTCGAGAAGGTCGGGAAGTCGTTCACGGAAGCGTCCCGCATGTTGGGATGGAATACCGTCCAAACGTTCTTCCGCGTCGATATTCCGATGATCAAAGGTGCCATCATGAGCGCGTTCATCCTCGTCTTTATTGATATTATGAAAGAGTTGCCGCTGACGCTCTTTTTACAACCATTTAACTTTTCGACGCTTGCGACACAGGCGTTCAAATACGTGAGTGATGAGAAGATTCACGAAGCGGCACTCGCTTCCATCGTCATCGTCCTCATGAGTGGACTGTTGATATTCGTTTCCCACAAGGTGCTTGATAAGGAGGCCGACTAATGTTCGTTCAAATCAACGATTTACATTTTAGCTATAAAGGTGCAAATGAAGAAACCATCAAAGGGTTTTCGATTTCAATCACAAAAGGTGAAATCGTCTCGCTTCTTGGGGACAGCGGTTCTGGGAAAAGTACGATTCTCCGTTTGATCGCGGGACTCGAGATGCCGAACCAGGGCGTCGTCGTCGTGAACGACTGTGTCTGTTGCGACGATTGTCAGTTCATGCCGCCAGAAGATCGTGGCGTCGGGATGGTCTTCCAAGACTACGCACTCTTCCCGCACATGACCGTTGAAAAGAACATTCGGTTCGGTCTTCATAAACTGAACCGCAAGGAACGGAATGCGCGTGTTGAAGAGATGCTCGAACTCGTCAACTTGACGGAATTTCGCCACCGCTACCCTTATGAGCTCAGTGGGGGGCAACAGCAGCGTGTCGCGCTCGCACGTGCGCTCGCACCGAAGCCAGCGCTCTTGATTCTAGACGAACCGTTCAGTAACTTGGATACGTCACTTCAGCACCGGATTCGCGACGATTTGCGTCGCCTGTTGAAGCAGACGGGCACGACGACGATTTTCGTGACACATGATGAGGAAGATGCCGAAGCGCTTGCTGACCGCATCGTCTACCTCGGAGAAGGCAAAATTAAAAAGCAGGTCATGACGGAGAACAACAAGACGTTCAACCCGCAAATTCCTTGCTTCGTATAATTGAGAAGACCCCTTATTCACATTGAAGTGAGTAAGGGGTCTTCTTGTCATTTTGTCATCTGAGACGGTTTTGACTCATTTCCAAGCTTGTCAATCGCAGTCACGTAGTAGGATGCGTTGTTCTCACTTGTGACCTCGATACTTTTTCGTGCATGGGATGGGATACTTTCGATATGAGTCGCTTTTCCGTCGATGACTTCATAGATCCGATATCCAATCACGCTCTCTTGACGAACGGCGTGCCATGTCAATAAGTTACCTTTCAGCTCGATTGCCGTCGGTGTCTCGAGATCGACAGTTTCGTTCAGTTCGGTATCCACCAGCTCTGTATAGACGACGAATCGTTCATCATAGCCTCCGTCCCCGAACGTCCCCGAACAGGTGATCAAATTTAAGTTCCGATTTGATGTGGCACCGAAAATCTCTTCAATTGGCGCGGTTTTCGTATCATAGCGTTCTGTTTTCGTGACGCGGAATCGTAAGATGTTTCCCGCCTCATCTTGAATCAGAACGTCATCGCCTTCTTTGAGTTGATCGAGTTGATAAAAGATAGCCGGGCCGGTCTTGCTATCCACATGACCAGCAATCACGGCATTTCCTTTGCTACCTGGTGTGACACCGGGTTCGAACCACCCGACCTGGTTCTCATCTTCTGGTACGCCCATCTGTCCATTGTTCAGGACACCGACTTGTTCAATTGCCGTATCGACATCGATTTTAGGGATCTGGATTTGAACAGGGGTGACGGCCTTGGCGTTTTCTTCTTCCTCGGCTAAACGTAGCTTTTTCACCTCTTCCTGTAGAAGTGAGAATTCAGCCGTTAAATCCGGGCTCTCCTCTATTTGTTTTTCTTCTACAGGTGGTGACGACGATTCTTGGGCGCTCGTCCACGTCCAGAAGCTAAAACAAAAGAGAGAGAGCGCCAGAAACAAAAGGCGCTTGTTCATGGGACTCCCTCCTTATTGATTATTGTTCAGACACTTTACGTTTGCGAAGCGTTACGAAGGCGAGTAAGATTCCGCCAAGTACAGCTAATCCAGCGTAGAGGCTGTTCATTGATTGTTCTTGTGCACCACCGAGACCAGTTTCAGGCATCTCTTCAGGCATCATTGTTTCTTCGAACTTGTCAGGCATTTGTGTCACGATCGCGTTACCGAGTGTTTCACCAACACCGAACATGAACGCATATCCTTCACGGAATGACATCCAAGCAGCTTCTGCATCGCCAGCGACATATTGATCGAACGTGTCGAGTACGAGCGCTTCGTGCTGTTTGATCGCTTCTTCACCGGCAGCTTGTGGTAAGTTACCTTCTGTTGCAGCATCGAGGAATGTGCTGAAGTCGACAGCGAATTGGTCGAGTTTCATACGTGCATCTTCAATCTTCGCTTCGTCACCTTCAAGTGTAGCAGCGACGATGTCACCTTGTGCTGTGATGTGATCTGAGTTCCATACTTTTTCGAACTGTGCAGCACCTTCGTCACCATATACAGAAGCGATGGCTGCTTTGAAGTCGAGTGTGTTTTGGTCTTCTGCCCATGTTACGTAGTCATAGTCCTCTGCTTGATCGTAGCCTTTTTGCATACCGATTGCTGCGAGGGCGAAGTGCTCACCTGCGAGACTGTTCAATGTTGAGCGGAGTTCAACAGCTGGTGTGTCGGCTCCAGTCGTGAATTTGTCAGGCATTTGTGTGACGATTGCGCCTGAGAGGGCTTTACTGATGTTGAACATGTGCTTGTAGCCTTCACGGAACGTCATGTAAGCTTCTTCGTAATCTCCTTCGACGTAGTTATCGAATACAGAGAGGACTTGGTCTTCGTGAAGTTCAAGCGCATCAGCTGCTGCGTCCTTCGGTAAGTTCCCTTCCGTCGCTGCGTCGAGGAATGTTGAGAATTCTTCTACGAACTCATCAACTTCAGCTTCAGCTTCCATGCGTAACTCTTTGTTTTCTGATTTTGCAGCTTCGACGAAGTCGGCTGAGTAGTCGTTGTGACCACGGAAGATTTCTTCAAACTTCATGCCACCTTCTTCTCCATAGATAGAAGAAATGGCTGGTGTCATATCGAGTGCGTTTTGATCGAGTGCTTGATCTGCGACCGCAGCATCTGCTGCCTCGTCATAACCTTTCATCATCGATGTGACGGCTAATACATAGTGCTCAGATAAGAGTTGGTCGAGTGTCGCGCGAAGGTCACCTGCTGGTGTGCTCGCTGTTGGCATGTGGTCTGCTGCTTGTGCGTTCACTGGTACGAGTAGTCCTAAGGCAAGCGCCGGGGCTACGATTTTGTTTAACGTCTTCTTCTTCATGTGTAATCGCTCCTTTTCGTAAGTGAGTGTTGTCGTTATTTACACCCATCTAACGGAGCGGTTCAAAAAATGGATCACTCTTTTTTTATTTTTTTTTCGTTTTTTTGTTGAAGTGTCCGATAAACCCCTGGTGCGACGCCAAATTTTCGTTTGAAAATTCTGTGGAAATATGGATAACTTCGAAATCCAGATAGTTCCGCAATCGTTTCTAACGAATGCTTTGTATAGCGCATTTGCTCTTCGGCGAGCTGCAACCGAATCGATTGTGCATATTCGATGATGGTCATCCCGGTCCCTTCTTTAAAGAGGTGAACGGTCCGTGAAACACTGAGGTCGACCGCTGTGGCGACGTCTGATACTTTGAACTCACTCGTGACGTGCGCTTCGATAAAGCGCATCATACGAGAGACGACTGGAGGTCGCGTATGGGAATGCACATCTTGAATCGAACGATCGAGCATGAGTAGAAGGGCTTGGACGAGCGTTTCAATTAGTACAGCACTTTGTTCAGATGGTGGACGACGCACTTCCTCTGTAATGTGTTGCCATAGCGAAAGTAGGCGGGAATCGATGGTGATCGCATACAGTCGTTTTCGTGGAGTCGCATGCCACCATGTATCCATCGAATGTCCAGTGCAAAAGATATGATAATCTCCGCTCGCGGGTGTATCGACATGCATTTCATAGAAGTCACCCGGACGGACGATTAATACGTCACCAGGTCGTGTGATCATCGTTTCCCCATTGACCACAATCCGAGCCGTCCCCTCTGTCTGTAAGCGAATCAGATACGTATCGAGTAAGTTTGCGAATGGAAAAGTATAAGTCGTTGTATGGTACGAATAGCCACAAAAGCCGATTTCCATAATAGTCTCCTCTTTTTATAGCAAAATTGTGCATATCCTAATCATATCATGGATGGTCATGAATCCTTGAAGGCAGTACGATGAAAGCGTTGAAACGGAAAATGAACTTCAAGGAGGATGTAACATGAAACAATGGTGGAAAGAAGCGGTCGTATATCAAATTTATCCACGTAGCTTCAATGATTCGAACGGGGACGGAATTGGTGATATTCAAGGAATCACGGAGAAGATGTCTTACTTGGCAGAACTCGGGATCGATGTCATCTGGCTCTCGCCGGTATATGATTCACCGAACGATGACAATGGATACGATATTCGTGATTACCGTTCCATCATGGACGAGTTTGGTACGATGGATGACTTTGATGCGATGCTTGAGGAAGCGCACCGGCATGGTATTAAAATCATGATGGACCTCGTCGTCAACCACTCTTCTGACGAACACCAATGGTTCATGGAGTCACGTTCTTCAAAAGATAGTCCGTATCGTGACTATTATATTTGGAAAAAAGGAAAGGACGGTCAACCACCGACGAACTGGGGAGCTTTCTTCGGCGGTAGCGCTTGGCAGTATGATGAGGCGAGCGATGAGTACTACCTTCACCTCTTCAGTAAGAAGCAACCGGATTTGAACTGGGAAAGCGAGACGCTTCGCCGTGAAGTGTATGACCTCATGACGTATTGGCTCGATAAAGGGGTCGATGGGTTCCGAATGGACGTCATCAACATGATCTCAAAAGACCAAAGCTACCCAGACGGTCAAACACAAGGAACGGGATACGGTGACGGTACGCCATTCTTCTTTAACGGACCACGCATCCATGAATTCATGCAGGAGATGAATCAAGAAGTCTTATCGAAATACGATACGATCACGGTCGGGGAGATGCCAGGTGTCAGTGTAGAAGAAGCGAAGCTTTATACAGGGGAAGACCGCAACGAATTGAACATGGTCTTTCACTTTGAGCACGTAGACGTCGGGAACGGGAGCTTCGGGAAGTGGAATCCGACGGACTGGAAGTTGACCGAACTGAAGACGATCTTCTCACGTTGGCAAGAAGGACTTGAAGAAGAAGGGTGGAACAGCTTGTACTGGAGTAACCATGACCAGCCTCGAGCTATCTCACGTTTTGGGAATGATTCACCGGAATACCGTGTCCGTTCTGGGAAGATGCTCGCGACACTCCTTCACCTATTAAAAGGAACACCATATATTTATCAAGGGGAAGAGTTCGGCATGACGAACGTCGCCTTTGATTCGATTGATCAATACCGAGATATTGAAACGTTGAATGCTTATCATGATTACACATCAAAAGGATTGTTGACACACGATGAGATCTTCCGTGGAATTCATGAGCGGGGACGTGACAATTCACGCACACCAGTTCAGTGGTCGGACGAAGCGCACGGCGGCTTCACGACTGGGACGCCATGGATCGGGGTCAACCCGAACTATGTCGACATCAATGCGGAAGCGGCACGGAAAGACCCGAATTCGCTCTTCCATTACTACCGTCAATTGATTGCGCTCCGAAAAGCCAATCCAATCGTTGTCTATGGAAAGTATGAGCTGTTGTTGCCGGAAGATGAAGCGGTCTATGCATTCACACGTTCGTTCGAAGGCGAGACGTGGCTCGTGCTTTGTAACTTCTCGGGCGAAACACAACAACGTGATTTACCATATGACGTAAACGAACGCGTCATCGGCAACATGGAACCGATTGAACCGTTCACGCTTCGTCCGTACGAAGCGCAAGTGTACAAACTGTGACCAAAAGCTCGCCATTCGGCGAGCTTTTTTGAATGGTCACGTATCTTCTTTTCATGATTCGGGAATAGTGTAAGTAACGTCTGAAATGAAAAGAGGGAACGACATGGGTACTTTAATCGCTTACTCTTCCAGGTATGGGACGAGTGAAAAAGTAGCGGCTCTACTCGCTGAACGTCTGTCGGGTGACGTTCATGTCCAAAATATCGTAGAAGAGCCGAATGTGATGTGGGAGACGATCGATCACGTCATCGTCGGCAGTTCGATTCGGATGGGAACCATCCAGGACGAAATGAAGGAATGGTTGGCGCTTCACGAAGCACACTTGCTTGAGCATCCCCTCGCTTTATATTTGTGTGCCGGGACACCGACAGAATCAGAGCGGATTCGTGAGTTAGAAGAGGCGTACCGTGAATCACTCCGCGAGCATGCCTATTTTGTCGAGGTCGTTGGCAGTGGTTATGACTTTGAACGAATGGGTTTTTTAGACAAAGCAATCGTCCGAATGATGGCAAAGCAGAAAGAAAGCTCGCTTGAACTCGATGACGACAAATTGGACCGGCTCGTGGAGGCGGCTCAAACGTCCGAACGTACCCGGTCTGAGAATCCGTAAGCGAGTATGTCCTGCACATCAATCGGACTTTTCGTGGAGATGAGAGCATCTCCACTTTTTTTCTGTCCTTCGATTTGATGAAGTGCAATTTGTTCTATCTGACGTCCGATTTTTAAAGCGATTGGCGCAGATTCATGGCATCGTAAGTTTTCGATAGTCACTTCGTCGGTGCGGTTCTCCCCTCCGAACAGCTCGAGGTCGGCTCGGGCTGTGGTAAACCCGCGAACGGAAATTCGTTTCAACTGTACACGTCTTGACTTATATTGAATCGCAAGTGCTGGATGCTGTTCATAGTCGTAGGTCGGGTCGCCGATGGCAGTCAAACCATGGATGAAGACATCTTGATATGCGGAAACGACCAGACTCCGTGGCGAGGATTTTGCATAAAGCGGGCTTCGGACTGGCTCGATGGATACCAAATTTGTACCGGACAGGAAGCGTGCAGTCGCGGAATCCGGATCGTCTGCCAAATGATGACCGATGTGGCGGAAGTTGAACGAACGATTGTCGTGAACGGAGAGATGTCCGAAGATGTGGACGTCGTGTGCGGCTGACGAGGTTCCATGCGCTTTTACTTCGATACCTCCAAAACAGCCTTCCGTTCTGTTGTGAACAAGCGTGACGTGACGCGAACCGTCATCAATTTCAATGCCGTTTGAGTTTGAGAATCCTAAAGCGTGCGTTCGGCCATGGGGGTGATGACAATAACAGTTAGTGATGTAGATGGCATCACTATGATGTGTTGTGATCCCATCGTCCCCATAATTCGTTGCTTCGAGTTGATTGAGATGGATATACCGACTTCCGTTTGCCGCACGAAGTCCGTCACCTAGGTAGTGATAGTGCGGGGACGTGATGTCAAACGCATGGAGCCCGGCATTTTTAGCCGTCACATGATGCACCCATCCATACGTCACGTGCGCGAATGTCAAAGCGCTCGATGTCGTGTCAAAGCTTGTCGTTCGTTTCACGTCACCTAAACGATCAACGTTCCAATCAAGTGTAAGATGGGATACCTCGATATGATGATTGCCGGCGAATGGGGTCGTATTTCGTAAAAGACGGCGATGCTTCGGAGCCCGATCGGATAATTTGAGAATTGTGACGTCTTGTCCGGCACCTTCAAGTGCACAACTAGAAGGGAGGCGAATTCCTCGAACGATATATACACCTGGTGGCACATAGACACGGCGATTAGAGCGGAGGGCGAGACGAAAGGCGAGGGTGCAGTCCGTCTTGCCATCTCCAACAGCCCCATAGTTCGTCACATCGACACGTGATTTTGTCATATGCATCAGATTCAAATATTCCGCATCGAGTCGGCGCATCCAAACGGGACGAACCACTCCATCGATCTGTTCAAGCGGAAGAGACGTCCGGACAGGCGAAACTCTCTCCGTTAATGGGATTCGACAAGCGTATGTTTGGCTCATTGCTGGATAAGTTGTTTTACTCGTGGTATGATGCCACTTGAGTGTTTGATGAATTAATTCTTCTTCAGACCAGTCGGAATAAGCAGCAATCATCGATGCGATTGACTGTTGATCATTTGAATTTTTCATAATAGATCCTCCTAGTGTCATCTTCTCTAGGGTGTACCCGTTTCGACTTATTTTTAGCAATCAGAAGTATTTACTAGACAGAAGCATCTAACCATGTTATATTCAATATGTGCTTAATTAAGAATAGCTGGAATCATAATTCACAAGTGCTTGGGATTATTTTTCATTAGATAATTCCAGAGGCTTGTATTTTTTTTGGTCAAGTTTTTTCTAGTAAGGCACTACTATAACGCATAGCGTTTATTTCAGGAGGGTTCATTCATGAACACAGGTAAAGTAAAATGGTTTAACTCAGAAAAAGGTTACGGCTTCATCGAAATGGAAGGCGGAGACGACGTATTCGTACACTTCTCAGCAATCCAAGGCGACGGCTTCAAAACACTTGAAGAAGGCCAAGAAGTAACTTTCGAAATCACAGACGGAGCTCGTGGACCACAAGCTTCTAACGTTGAAAAAATCTAATCTTCCTTTCTAAGGAATATGATACCTGCTCGCATCGGCGAGCAGGTTTTTTTGTGTTTAACCATATGGTTTGAGGGAACAGTATACGAGCGACAAATCGTGAAGGAGGAATTCGGAATGAGTGCAAAAGAAACAGCATTAAAAATATTAGACTCAAGTAATGTAGGTACAATGGCGACTGTATATAAAGTAAAACCGCACAGTCGGTATATGACATTTTTCCATGAAGATTTCACGCTCTATACAGCAACTTCAAATGATACAGATAAGGTAGAGGAATTAGAGAGAAATCCATATACTCATATCTTGATTGGCTACGATGGAGATGGAGTCGGCGACACGTACCTAGAAATCTTAGGAAAAGCAACGGTGTCAGATGATGAATCGATGAAAGAAAAAGTATGGAATGACAAACTTGAAGGATGGTTTGATGGACCGGATGATCCAAAACTCATCATTCTCAAAATCGAACCTGAATCAATGCGTGTGATGAACAAAAAAGGTCAACCATCTCAAGAAGTCACCTTATAATACTCTTAGAGACGCCTAACGAAGGCGTCTTTTTGTATATGTGAATAGACTGTGGCATACATATGTACGAATTATGAACAAGGAAGATTATATATGTGAAAAAGCGAACATAGATGATATATTGTGAATGTAATCACATTATTCATTTATTTAACTTCTTAAAGGGAGGAATTATTATGTTCACGAAATTTTGGCAAAACCACAATGTTGCCACAGCGATTTTAACGGTATTACGTGTATGGCTCGGTTATCATTGGTTGACGGCAGGTTGGGGTAAAATCACAGGTGGTTTTGGAACAGAAGGATTTTTAAACAACGCGGTGTCACTCGCCACTGGAGAACATCCAGCTGTCGCAGGATGGTGGGCCGCATTCTTAGAAAACTTTGCAATCCCGAACGCTGGATTATTCGATGTCCTCATCCCTTACGGTGAATTTTTGGTCGGCCTAGGGTTATTGCTCGGTGCACTCACACGTAGTGCAGCATTCTTCGGACTTGTCATGAACATGGCGTTCTTACTATCAGGAACAGTCAGTACGAACCCAACGATGTTGATCGTATCTGTCTTGATTTTAGTTGCCGGTCATAACGCTGGCAAAATCGGAGTCGACGGCTTGTTTCTTCGTAACTTCGTTGAAACGAAAGTATTGCACCGTTCACCAAATCGTCAAATAGCCTCGTAACTTTTATATGTTCTCCTGTGACAAACCTCTCACGTTTCGGCTACGATAGATGTAGCCTAACAGAGATAAAGGAGAACGCATATGACTATGACTCATTTTAAATGGATTGGCTACACAGAAGGGGTATCCTTCTTGCTGTTACTATTAATCGCGATGCCACTGAAATATATGGCCGGCATTCCACTTGCGGTCAGTATTGTCGGCGCAGCGCACGGTTTCTTGTTTGTTGCTTACGTGCTCGCAGCCGTGTACATGGCGTGGCGCTTCCGTTGGGGCTTCAAAGTTTTGACGCTTGCTGTTATGGCATCCGTCATCCCATTCGGACCATTTTTATTAGAAAAACGGGTACTCCCGTCAACAGAGAAGACATCGAACTGATTCGTTCGATGTCTTTTTCGTTACGACACACGTTCGGCTGACTGAAGTGCAGCTTTTTCTGCCTGGATGTCGTGACGGATGCGATGCATGGAAATCAAAGTGAGACTAAGCAAACAAATCATACAGATGGTGTAGAGGAGAGAGACTGGAATTAAATCGCTTAAAAACCCGAAAAGAATGAACCCAAGTGGTGTGATTCCCATTGCAAGTGATTCGAGAACTCCCATTACACGACCTAGATAGTTGGGATCTGTGTTCGTTTGTAAATACATTTGAATCGGAATGTTGGCTCGAATGACGAAGAGACCACTCAATAAAGCGAAAAACGAAAAGAATAAGATAGCTGGCAATACGTCGAATGTAAAGTAAAGTGGGATGGCTGGACCGATAAAAAGTAAACTTAAAATAATTAAGGCACTTCTCATCGTTGAAAGCCGGTACTTAATTTTGAAGAATGGTAATGCATGTAATAATGAAGCGACTAAAAACCCAATAGCGAACATACTTTCTAAAAATCCGAACTGAAGAGGTGATACCCCGACTTCTTGTAAGGCAGCAATAGGGAATAAGACTTCGGATGCGACAAAAAAGAAATTAAGAAAAGTGGCGAGGAGCGCAATGGTCCATAAAACACGCTGTTTTTTAAGATATTGAAAACCGGATTGCACTTCCTTCCAGGTCGACTGAGACGTTTCCTGAATGTCGCGGGATTGAAATTTAAGATGAGTGGCGACTATTCCTGCGATGAAAAATAATACAGCTGAGCTGAACAAGAATACGGAAATCGGTAGAATTTTAAATAAAGCTCCAGCTAATAAAGGCGTGCCAATACTTGAAAATGAGATGATACTTTGGATTAATGAGTTGGTTCGTTGTAACTCTTCTTCCTTAAACAAAAGCGGGATGGAGCTAGATAAAGTCACGGATAAAAAAGTTGAAAAAACAGAGAGTAATGCGGTGATCAAAAGATAAGCAGGGACATTAAATGTCCAAATTAGGCTTGAAATTCCGGCAAGAAGAAATAGCAATCCATTTAACGTTTCCATATTTACGATGACACGCTTGCGATTTAGTTTGTCTGCATAAGCACCAGCAAAAGGTGAGAGCAGAATGCGAGGAAGGGTTCCTGCTAATAAGACAATCGCAAATTGTAACCCAGAACCGGAAGTGGTGAGAACGGTCAATCCAGCGATAAATGTGAACAAGTTTGAGGCGAACAACGACATGAATTTTCCGATTAACAAGATGTGTAGATTCGAAAATGATTTTTTCATAAGAAGTCTCCTTTACAAAATAGTTAAATGTGATTTAACATAATCATAAAGACAAAAGTGTGAAATGTAAATAAAAAGTTCAATATAATTTAACTTTTGGAGGTGGCATATGATTGGAGAACGCATTAAAGCATTACGAAAACAGAAAAAAATGACTCAAACGCAGTTGGCAGAAGGCATCGTCACGAAGTCGATGCTCAGTATGATTGAAAATGGGAAAGCAGAAGCATCGATGCGTAGTTTGCGAGAACTCGCCAGTCGATTGGATGTCTCGGTACAGTTTTTGCTCAAAGATCCTCGAGAATCTGAACTACAAAAACTTGTAGAGGAAATCGAATACGCAGATATGGGTTTCATGAAGTGGGACAATAAAGATATTATCGAGCGTTTAGAACCATTTCTTGATGATGACATGCAATCGATTTGGCTAGGACGTACGTATGTTTTTTATGGTGATGCGATTTTGACGAATGATAATCGCGATTTAGTGTTGGATTATTATAATCGTGCTATTGCATTATTTGAACGATTAGGAGAAAAAGATGAAATTGCAATGACGCGAATTGGCCAAGCATACTATTTAATGCACTGGGATCGATTTGATGAAGCGAGTGAAAAAATTGAGCTTATTGAACAGCTTGATTCTCAAGCGATGAAAACGAAAACGCGTATCGAATTTTATATGTTGCTCGTTTTTAAAGAATTACTTTACAACGCTCAGTTGTCTCACGCTATTCAATATTTAGAAGAAGCATTAAATTATATGAAACAGACACGAACTTATTATCGAGCAGATGACGTATATCGAGCTCTCGTAATTTGCGCACTATATCGAAAAGAGAAAGAATTGATTCAGACGGCAATCAGGAAAGCTCGACAGTATGTTGATTTTACCGAAGATGATTCTTCAAGAATGAGATTGGCGTTTACAGAAGGCTTAGTGGCGATGAAGCAAAATGATGTGGATTTGATGGGGGTTCAATTAAACATTATCGAAGAAATCTTGCAAAAAGAAGAAAACTATCAGGTGATTAAGGAGGAAAAACGCTTCATTACTCCTCTTGAAATGTTCAAAGGAGTTTATTCTGCGATGAAAGGAGACATAAAACAAGCCGAGGTATTCTTAAATGAATTGTGGGAGAGAAGAAATGAATGGCAACTGAAGCATAGTTTGATTGACCAAGCCATTTATTTAGAGGGATTATTACTTGGTACCCTCTACGGATGTGGGGATCAATGGTTAGAGGAGATAGAGACACTTATAGCTCAATTCCCTGAGGGGTACTATCATCAAAACTTAATGGGATTACTATTTAAAATCAAGGGCTGACGAATCAGCCCTTGAACGTTTGAATCAATGTACCTTTACCATGTTCGACCTGCACAGAAGCGTGCGCCCCGTTAACGAGCGTCATCTGCGGGGGAACGTGTCCACAATCGATATCGTAAAAGATTGGAATACCTAGAGTGTGGTGAAGCTCTTCATACACCATCTCGACCGTATAGTCTTGATGCACAGAAGGTGCCTCACTCCGTCCAAATAGAATACCAGACGTATGCTCGAACCAACCGGCCCACTTCATTTGAAGGAGGGTCCTTTTTAATGCCGGAACGTTCATCTCGGCGTTTTCAAAATACCAAAGAATCGGTTCATCATTCAGGTGCTCGTGTTGGAACGTCTTGACGTTTCCATATGGCGTCCCGATTGTATGTAAGAGCACATCAAGACATCCACCGAGCAATCGACCTGTCGCGTGTTGACCACCGACAGCTTTCCATTCAGTCGTTTCCGTCAAGTGAAACAGATGTGGCGTTGGGTTATCAAACTGCCATTCTTTTTGGAACTTCTCGGACGAACGTTGGATGACCGTCTCGTTGGTCCGCGTCGACAACACATCGAGCCAGCGTGAACTCGTCTCGTCCCACACTTCGGCACGTAAGTCGACTAAGTTTGGACCGTGTGCCGAGGCGATTCCGGTTTTTAGCGTATACACAAAAAGCAATAAACTTGTATCCGAATAGCCGAGCATCCATTTTGCGGGTAATGTTTGCCACTCGATTTGATCGAGAATCTCCATTAAGAGTTCCCCACCCCAAGGCGGGACAATCAAGTCGACTTTGTCATCTTGAAGTAGAGATGTCAGTTCATCTGCGCGCACCCGAGCCGGAGCGGACTTCCCAAATCGTTGTTTCCACGCATTCGGAGTGAATTGCAACGTGAACCCTCGAGTGGAAAACTTCTGTTCCGATTGATGCAATAAATGGTGCAGTTCTTCTGGTATACCTGACGAAGGGGCAGTGACACCGATGTGATGCCCGGTCAACTGTGGATAACGAATCATGACGACCTCCTGTGGATAAGTGATGATGGGGATGGGTTAAAATGGTTATCCACATGTGGACAACTAATTAGAGCGCATTCGTTCGGCATGACGTCTTCCCCATTCATTCATCGCTTCGAGAATCGGGATGAGCGTTTTCCCATACTCACTTAAGCGATAGTCAACACGGGGAGGGACTTCTGGATAGACGGTTCGGATGACAATCTCCTGTTCTTCTAAGTCACGGAGTTGTGCGGTCAATATCTTTTGACTGATTTTTGGTAACGATCGCTTCAACTCACTGAAGCGTAACGTATCCCCGTTGATTAGTACGAGGAGGATGGAATGCTTCCATTTTCCTGTGATCAGTTCGAGTGCCGTATCGACTTCGCAGCTTGTTATGTTGGTCACATCGCTCTTCCTTTCCAATAGTATCGTTGAAGTAACTATACCACCTTTTTGTGCCTACTTCTGTAACGTAAGCTGAGCGGGTATAGTGGGGGTGAGGTGATTTTATATGAAAATCGAGAAAATTGAACTAGGACCGGTGACGCTTCGGGTCCGTGATATCGAACAGGTGAAACAATTTTATGTAGACGTAATCGGGATGAACGTCATAGAAGAAACCGAAGAACTTGTCACGCTCGGAACGAAAGAACGTTCACTCGTTATCTTGCACAGTGTGCCACAAGCGAAGACGAATCCACGAGCGGCAGGGTTATTTCATTTAGCAATTCTATTGCCGGATCGCGTGGAGTTAGGAAGCATCTTGGCACATCTTATTGAGCGGCGTATCGAAGTCGGGCAAGGTGACCACTTGGTGAGTGAAGCGTTCTACTTGAGTGACCCAGAAGGGAATGGAATCGAGCTGTACGCCGATCGTCCGAAAGACCAATGGACGTATGAAGCAAACGGTCATGTGAAAATGGCGACAGAGCCTGTCGAATATGAGTCGATGCTTCAAGCTGCGGCGAATCGACCGTTCACAGGTTTACCAATCAGGACAACGATGGGACATGTGCACCTTAAAGTGCGCTCAATCGAGGCGGCGAAACGCTTTTACCATGATCGTCTCGGTTTTTCCATCACGACGGATTCTTATCCGGGAGCACTGTTCCTTTCGGCAGACGGATATCACCATCACATTGGTACGAACGTATGGGCACGTCCGAGTGATGCTCTAGGAGTTGAGGCAGGACTCGAGACATGGACGCTTCTCGTCAATGAGCAGACGAATCAAGCATTAGGTGGTACGTCATCTGAATGGTCGTTGACCGATGAAGACGGGATTACCGTGCATATAAAAAGAACGGACGCTTGACGTCCGTTCTTTTAATGTGCGGATACTTTCTTCTGACTTGCATTGAATGAGATGCGAAGTCCGCGTTTTTGATACGCTTGCTCGACTCTCTTCGGGTTGATGCTGAGCTCGAGATGAGCTAGCTTCAAATGTTCAAGTGCTGGCACCGTGACATCAAGACGAACGAGCTCCATATTACGCTCTGCTTTTTTGCGTGTTCGTCTCAAGTTACGGGGCACCTCCTCTGACGTCAGTGCCGCGATCGTTTCATTTACTTGTTGTCGTTTGTCACCTTTGATGCTCAAGGCAGAATACAGCTTATCGAGTGAACCGAATCGTTTGATCAGTTGAACCGATTGACTTTCATCGAGTCCAGCCACTGGAGGAATCCCGTCAGAACGGTCTCCTGTCAACGCTTTAACGGCTGACAATTGCTTCGGTTTCAACCCTTCGTATAACGCTGCAATCTCTTCTGGTCGAATTTCTAAATGACGTTTGAGAGGTAACGGACGGTTATCACGAATGTCACAGCGAGCCTGCATTTGCTGAAGCTCCTGTGTTTGTAACCAAACGGTGATTCGTGGACTGACAAGCTGTAACAAGTCTTTATCTTTTGTCATGATGACCACAGGGGCACTACAACTGAATTTACGCGCGATATGGGCAATCAAATCTTCCCCTTCATACCCTTCTACTTGGAATTGTGGAATCCCACTATCCTCAAGCAATTGGCGCATGAGTTCCATCTGCGCTTTCAATTCAGGCGGTGTTTGGCGTCTGCGGCGTTTATAGCCCGGGTACAGTTCTCGACGCCATAATGTTTCACGTGAGACGTCCCAGACGACGACAAAATGAGTCGGACGATGTCTACGTAGAATCGTCCGAATGAGGCCGGTCATTCCGATGACGGCACTCCGATCGTTTTTGGATACCTCGCGTCCTTTTTTCGTTCGGCTCGCGGCGGCACCATAATAAGCACTGGCCAGCATGGAGTTACCGTCAATCAAAAATAGTTTGCGTTCCATGCGTAACCTTCTTTCTATTTCTTTCTGTTTAAACCGAACATCTCGCCATGTTTCGGTGATGTTGTGTCATTGAGTGGGTGACACTCAAATAAGCAACATATGTGCAGTATATCACGGTAAGAGGCGAAAATATAGCGACAGTTCGATTCGAATGTTAAAAACCCTTCTCTACATTTAGGAGAAGGGCGTGAAAAAAAGCATCATTCTGATATAGGTTCTTCCTCTTCATATGAGGCTAAAATCAAATCAACGAAGACGATGCGGTGATTATCGACTTCACTCACAATCAGTTCGTGATTACCAGGCAAAGTGAAGCGTTCGCCCGTTCGTGCGTTCGCTTTTTGTGATAAAACGAATCCGCCGACCGTATCGACATCATCCTCGATTTCGATGCCAAACCGCTCTTCGAGTTCTTGTGTTAATACGAGTCCCGAGAGACGGTAATGTTTCGGAGCGACTTCTGTAATTTCAGCTTGTTCATCTCGGTCGAACTCGTCTCGGATTTCACCAACGATTTCTTCTAAAATATCTTCAATCGTCAAAAGGCCGGCAGTTCCCCCGTATTCATCGATGACGAGGCACATCATCGTCTGTGCGTTTTGCATTTTCACCATCGCTTCTTGAAGTGGAGTGAACTCAGTAACGAGTGGTAATTGATGAATGAACGATTCGAACGGCGCATCATTTTTCGAAAGTTGAGCAGTGAAAAGTTGTTTTGCGTTCACGAATCCGAGAACATCGTCCCGATCGCCATCCCGTGTGACCGGATAACGCGTGTACTGGTGTTCTTCGACAACCGAAATAATTTCTTCGATTGTATCTTCTTCATCAATCGTCACCATGTTCATTCGTGGAACCATGGCATCTTTGGCAATCCGCTCGTCAAAGGAGAAGATGTTTTGTACGTATGCTAACTCGTTTTCGTTAATCTCACCACTACGGAAACTTTCCGTCATGATGATTTTCAGTTCTTCTTCCGAGTGAGCCGTTTCTTGAGCCGTCGTCTGAACCCCGAACAAGCGGAGAGTCAGTCGAGCCATACTGTTCAAGGCACGAATGAACGGATAGAAGAGTTTCGTGAACACATAGAGCGGACGCGCGACAAGGAGCGTCAACTTTTCAGATTCATGAACCGCAAGCGTCTTTGGAACTAATTCCCCGATGACGACGTGCAGGAACGCGATCAGTAAAAATGCAATCAGAAACGACAAGAACGTCACGAGTGATTGTGATAAGTTCAACTGTTCAACCAACGTGTGGATATATTTTTCGATTTGGTCAGCGCCGATCCATCCGAGACCTAGTGCGGAAAGCGTAATCCCGAACTGAGAAGCAGAGAGCGAGTCGTCAATATTTTCGATGACTTTTTTCGCAGTGACGGCTTTCTTGTTTCCTTCGAGCACGAGCTGGTCGAGTCGAGCGCTACGCACTTTTACAATTGAAAATTCGGCTGCCACGAAAAAGGCAGTCAAAAAGATTAAGAGCGTAACGATGAATAAGCTAAGTAACATGGGACTGTCCAACAATTCCCCCAAAAATCGGGGAGTCACCTCCATTAAGAATAAGATCAAACGTCTTTCAGGCGTTTCCTGAAAATGAATAGTTTGTTTCAGTATAGTTGATTTGTATCAAATATTCAAAATGCAGCCAACTATGTTTGAGGAAAAGGGAAATGCGGGAACTAAAACCGAGAAGATGAAGGAGGAATTGATATGGCAAACTATCCAGAGTTGAAAGGAAAAGTCGCAGTCATCACCGGAAGCTCGAAAGGTCTTGGTCGAGCAATCGGGGAACGCTACGCAAAAGAGGGGATGAATGTCGTCCTCAACTATCGAAGCAGTGAAAAGGAAATGGAAGAGGTCATCCGGGGAATCGAAGCGGGTGGCGGGAAAGCGGTCGCCGTGAAAGGAGATGTCTCTGAAGAAGGGCTTGCGGAGAAGATGATTGAGAAAGCCATCTCTGAATTCGGGAAGATGGATCTTTTCGTCAACAATGCCGGTGTACAAGTCGAAGCGAAGACGCATGAAATGGAATTCGATAACTGGAAACAGATTATCGACGTTAACTTGAACGGGACATTCCTTGGCGTTCGTGCCGCTTTGAAATACTTTGTTGAACATGAAATCGAGGGCAATATCATCAATATGTCTTCTGTTCATGAGGTCATTCCACGACCTGGCTATACGCATTATGCAGCAAGTAAGGGCGGCGTGAAAATGTTCACGAAATCAGTCGCTCTCGAATACGCACCGAACCATATTCGCGTCAATGCGATCGCGCCAGGTGCAATCGACACGCCAATCAATGAAGAAACGATGAACAATCCGGAAGAAAAAGAGGGGTTAGAGGCTCTCATCCCATCACATGCGATTGGGAAGCCGGAGCAAATCGCTGCCGTTGCCGCTTGGCTCGCATCAGACGAATCGTCCTATGTGACAGGGACAACAATCTTTGCGGATGGTGGGCTTTCGCTCTATCCATCATTCGGTCCAGAGAACAAAGTACAGTAAGGAAGTAATAAGAGGGGGGAAACCACCTCTTTTTTGTTTGATTGCAAGTTTTTCGTGTGTCGTATAAGCTAATGGAGATTGTTGTAATCGCTTAAATTAAATAGTGATACGTGCATAAAAATTTTTTATATTTAATGGAAATGAGAAATTAGTAGAATTGTTGTATTTCGGGAGGAGATTATGCTTCATTTTAATGATCGAGTTCTAAACTTTGAGCACCTGTTGAATGATACAGACGATCAAATCATAGAATATATTCAGGCCAATTTTGAAGATGTACCCCATATGTCAGTACAATCGTTGGCTACGCAAATGTTTACGGTACCAAATACGATTATTCGTTTATCGCGAAAGCTTGGATACGATGGATTCTCACATATGAAAACGGCCATAAAGGAAGAACTACGCGAACTAGAAGAGTTAGATGCAATGCAAAACCTTAAAAAAACACATGCTTTGCTAGATTCTCAAAAAATACAATCGTTCAATACGATGATTCATCAATCACCACGTGTCATCGTTTATGGAATTGGTGACTCAGCTATTTACTGTGAGTATTTAATGAATGGATTAAGAACAGTAAACAAAAAGTGTGAATTCTATCTTCACCGTCACAACATGTTGACAGAACTTGAGACTTTAACAAGTAAAGACTTGTTAATACTTATTTCCGTATCGGGTGAAACAAGTCAGCTGATTGAGCTGGCAAAACTCGCAAAAGAACATTGTGTACGGACGATTGCCATTACACATCTATGCGACAATACGTTACAGAAAGAGTCATCATATTCATTATATTTCTCATCTCCTCCAATCTACAGTCGCAATCATAATATTACGGATCCGACTCCTATTTTTTATCTATTAAGACACATCCTTGAAGATTATTGGAAATCATATAAATGATGTGTATAAATACACATGAAAACCCTTACATGAATAGAGTTTGTGCAAAAAAGAGAAGAATCGTTCTTCTCTTTTTTTTGTTGATACACTTGGCTCATAGAAAGTAATTCATTTCTCATAAGGAGGACAGAAGTTATGCAACTGAGAGAGAGCACCGACGTTTCATTGTTGAATGTTGAACAATCCTTCTCTTCAAAAGAAGACGTAATTCATTTTTTAATCAAACAACTTAAGCGAAATGGTAATATCACGTCCGAATCAACATTTTATCAAGCAGTGATGGAGCGTGAAGCACTATCGCCGACAGGATTTGAAGGAGGACTTGCGATTCCTCATGGAAAGTCAGATGCAGTTGTAAAAGCTGGTTTTGCTATCGCCACACTTAAGCAACCAATCAATGACTGGGAAAGTGTCGATCCTAACAACAAGGTCAACCTTGTCATTTTGTTGGCTATTCCAACGGCTGAAGCTGGATCTACTCACTTGTCACTATTATCAGAGTTTGTCATTCGTCTGACTGATACAACGTACAAAAATCGTTTATTACAATCAAAATCTCCTGAGGAGATGCTCATTCGATTAGATGAAACGGAAGAGAAAGAGAATTCAATTTCACCAAATGAAAATCAAAAGTTAGTTCTGGGTGTAACAGCCTGTCCTGCCGGAATCGCTCATACGTATATGGCAGCAGAAGCTTTGGTCAAAGCTGGTCAAGAACTTGGCGTGAAAGTCAAAGTCGAGAAGCAGGGTGCGAACGGGATTGAGGATCGCCACTCGACAAAAGATTTAGAAAGTGCTGAAGCTGTTATCTTTGCTGTGGATGTTTCGGTAAAAGAAGAAGAACGTTTCAGTCATTTGCCGAAAGTAAAAACGTCAGTCGCATCACCGCTTCGTAATGCCAAACAGTTAGTACAAAAAGCACTAGATAAAGGCGAAAGTGAAGCGCGTGGTGAGTTCAAAGAAGTTTCCGCTACACATACTGAAGAAGATAGTCAGTCATGGAAGACAGAAGTGAAAAATTCACTGCTTACTGGGATTTCTCATATTATACCGGTCATCGTCGCCGGGGGAATGACGCTTGCGGTCGCGGTCTTTATCGCCCAAATTTTTGATTTACAGGCACTTTACGCTGAAGAAGGCTCGTGGTTGTGGTTGTTAAGACAATTAGGTGGATCGCTCTTAGGTCAGCTTATGATTCCAATCCTTGCAGCATACATGGCGTATTCAATTGCAGATAAACCGGCGCTAGGTCCAGGTTTTGCTGCTGGTGTTGCCGCGAACTTAATTGGTAGCGGTTTCTTGGGTGGGATGCTCGGTGGTTTGTTAGCGGGTTATTTCCTTAAGTATTTGAAAGCGAAAATACAACCAAAAGGTACATTTGCAGGATTCATTAGTTTCTGGGTGTACCCGGTAGTAGGAACATTAGTCGTCGGTTCCATTATGTTGTTCGTCATTGGTCGACCACTTGCGGCGCTGAACACAGGGTTGCTCGAATGGTTAAGTGGCTTAGAAGGAGCAAACGCACTCTTGCTCGGGGCAATTATCGGAGCCATGGTCTCGTTTGACTTAGGTGGTCCGATCAACAAAGCGGCATATACGTTCTGTATCGGTGCGATGGCGAGCGGAAACTTTATTCCTTATGCGGCATTCGCCTCGGTCAAGATGGTTTCTGCTTTCTCGGTCACATTGGCAACGCGTTTAGGTAGAACTTTGTTCACACGTGAAGAACGTGAAATCGGGAAACAGACTTGGTTACTTGGACTTGCCGGTATCACAGAAGGGGCCATTCCATTCATGATCAATGACCCACTCCGAGTGATCCCGTCACTCGTTGCAGGTTCAGCCGTGACGGGCGCAATCGTCGCATATTTTGGAATTGGATTGAATGTTCCAGGAGCAGGGATTTTCTCATTAGCACTACTTCAAGGTCAGCCGTTGTTCTTCGCGGCAACGATTTGGTTGGGAGCGGCATTAGTAGGGGCTGCAATCTCTACATTCCTTCTCTTATACACACGAAGACACAAAGTTCAAAAACAGTTGAAGGCAGAAAAAGAAGCAGCATAAAGGAGAGATAGAAATGAAACAGGTTCATGTGGTTCCACATATGCATTGGGATCGTGAATGGTACTTCTCCACAGAAGAGTCAAGAATTCTGTTGGTGAATAACTTAGAAGAAATTATGCATCGTTTGGAAACAGATGAGCACTATCCGTATTACGTGTTAGATGGACAAACGTCTATTTTAGAAGACTATTTAGCCGTCAAGCCTGAGAATCGTGAGCGGATTAAACGCCTCGTTCAGGCGAACAAGTTGATCATCGGACCTTGGTATACACAGACGGATGAGATGATTGTTGGGGCAGAATCAATTGTTCGAAACTTGCTATACGGTATTAAAGACTCTAAAGAATTCGGACCCCATATGGAAATCGGATATCTGCCTGATTCCTTTGGTCAATCTGCTCAAATGCCAATGATTTTGAATGGTTTCGGGATTAAGCGTTCCATCTTTTGGCGTGGGACGTCGGAACGTCATGGGACAAACAAGACTGAATTCTACTGGGAATCGAAAGATGGATCGAACGTATTGGTTCAATTGATGCCACTCGGTTATGCCATCGGTAAGTATTTGCCTACCGAACCAGAGGCTTTAAAGAAACGCATGGATAAATATTTGCCAGTGCTTGATCGCGGAGCCACAGGAGAGAACCTTCTCCTTCCAAATGGTCATGACCAGATGCCAATTCAGCAAAATATTACGGAAGTGCTCACCGAACTGCATCGTTTGTATCCTGAACGTGAATTTTTCTTGAGTCGCTACGAAAAAGTATTCGAACAACTCGAGCAACAGTTGAATCTTCCGACGATTAGCGGCGAATTTCTCGATGGAAAATACATGCGGGTTCACCGAAGTATCTATTCAACTCGAATGGATATCAAAACGATGAATGCCATCATCGAGAACAAGTTGACGAACATGCTCGAACCATTGATGAGTTTAGCGTATTCCCTTGGCATTGAATATCATCACGGTCTGATTGAATTGATTTGGAAAGAAATCATGAAGAATCATGCCCATGACAGCATCGGTTGCTGTTGTTCAGATAAAGTCCATGCTGAAATCTTTAACCGTTTCTTCATCGCAAACGAGAAAACAGATCAATTGATCACATTCTATAAACGTAGAATTGTGGATTCGATTGACACGAAACGAACAGAAGACAGATTAACGTTCTTTAACTTGAGAAGCATTGCCGAAGAACGTGTGATTCGGACGGAAGTCATCACAAAGTTTGAATCATTCCGTTTAGAAACAGAAGATGGAATGGAAGTACCTTATGAATTGATTCAAAAAGAAATCATTGATCCAGGCTTGATTGATCGCCAAATCGTTCACTACGGCAACTATGATCCGTTTTACAAGTATACAATCGAAGTTCGACGTGAATTGGCAGCACTTAGCTATGAAACCGTATTTGTGGTATCAGAGTCGACGCCAACAGCTGTAGAAGAGACGACAGTATTTGGTCCACAACTGATTGAAACAAAAGTCTATAACATTACGGTCAAAGAAAATGGAACCATCGATTTGCTGGATAAACGATCGGGCGTATTGCACCAAGATTTGTTGTGGCTCGAAGATAGTGGAGATGATGGAGATGAATATGACTATTCTCCGCTCGCAGGAGACAATCCGATCACAACACAATCGAGTCGTCCGATCATTCAAACGACGAGCACATCCAACCGAACAGTTGTCACGATTTCACATGATATGAAGATCCCGAGTGATTTGATGGAACGAAAAGATGGGCGTCTGACGAATCTGTTGAAGGTCTCACTTGAATTGGTCATTGAACAAAATGATTCAACAATTGGACTCAAAGTAGTCGTGGACAATGACGCAAATGATCATCGCCTTCGCCTTTGTTTGCCAACTTCTGTCCAAACGAATATTTCGTTTTCCGACAATCAGTTCGGTGAAATCAAACGACCGTTCATCGATGCTGCAATTCATGTATGGGAAGAAGAAGGATGGAATGAACGACCGGACGGAATTTTCCCGATGTTGTCTTATGTGGGATTACAAGAAGAATCAGGAAATGGAATGGGTGTCATTACGAATAGTTCACGTGAGTTTGAAGTAATAGAAGAAGGCGGATCGACACTGGCCATCACCTTATTCCGAAGTGTAGGCGTGTTAGGTAAAGAAGAGCTTGTTCGACGACCTGGACGACCATCCGGAATCAAATTGTCGACACCTGATTCGCAGATGATTGGCACTTACACGTTTGACTTTGCGTTCACATCATTGGATGGAACTGAACGTCTCTCTGACTTGGCGAAACGTCATCTTACACCGATTGTGACCTATAACAAAATACCACATGACGCGATGAAGCTTAATCCAACTGGACTTCGCTTAAACGCCTCTGCATCACTCTTAGAGATGACTGAAAATGGCTTATTAATGAGTACTTTGAAAAAGGCCGAAAATGAAAAAGCGTTACTGTTACGTGTATATAACCCGACTGAGCATACGATTCCTCTCATGTTTACGAAAGTAGACTTTGATTCATTCACTGAAGTCAATTTGAATGAAGAACCGGTTCGAGACATTACTGAGGTCGTGTCAAACAATCAGTTTCATATCTTACCGAATCAAGTGAAGTCCATCTTGATGAAATAAAACGAATCAGGACATGGATGATCCATGTCCTGATTGATTTTAATACGGAGGGAATCAACATGGCTGTATTAGTAGCACTTGATTCATTTAAAGGAAGTCTGACGTCCGAACAAGCGAATCGAGCTGTAAGGGATGGAATCCAAATGGTCAATCCAAATGAACGCATTGATCTCTTGACAGTTGCGGATGGAGGAGAAGGAACGGTTTCTGCATTACGGCACGCATTACAACTAGAAAATCGAGAGCTTGAAGTGCTGGACTCACGAAAAAAACAAGTAGTGGCGACGTATGGAATCAATCGACAACGTCAAACAGCGGTAATCGAAGTCTCGGCGGCGTGTGGATTGCCTCAAGTTCCAATCGAAGAACGGAACGCGCGACTTGCGACATCTTATGGGGTCGGGCAACTCATCCTTGATGCAATCAAAGAAGGAAGTCGAACGATTTATGTCGGGTTAGGCGGGAGCGCAACGACGGACGGCGGATTCGGGATGTTACGTGCACTTGGAGGAATATTCTTCGATGCCAAACAAAAAGAAGTCACTAACGTCGAAAACTTTCATTCTGTGGTTCGCAGTGATTCAAGTGAGCTTAAGAAGAGATTAGAAGACACAGAGATTGTTCTAGTCTGCGATGTAGAAAACCCGTATTACGGAGAGACGGGGGCGGCACATGTATATGCGCCACAGAAAGGCGCGACTCCAGAGGACGTGTTGTTGCTAGATGAAAGGTTGAAACATTTCGCAAAAATGATGGAACGAGATACAGGAGTGAATGTTCAATTATGTGTCGGAAGCGGTGCGGCAGGCGGAATTGCTGGAGCACTATACGCTTATGCCGGTGCTAAATATACATCAGGCGCAGAATTGGTGTTATCGCTGAACGATGTTCCCGAAAGAATTGCCAACTATGCTTTAGTGATCTCGGGTGAAGGGAAAATTGATGAGCAAACCTTAAACGGAAAACTTCCGTTGATGATTGGAAAACTTGGGGCGGAAGAACGGATACCCGTAGTGTTACTTGGGGGAAGTGTCAACATCCCATTTGAAAAGCTACAACATACTTCCGTTCTCGCAGCACATTCCATTGCGTCTGGCCCAATGTCTCTCGAAGAGTTAATGAAACCAAAAGTCGCTTATGAACATCTTAAACAGACAGCAGCACATTGCTATGCTACTTTCAAAGCCAGAAAGGACGGGAACAATGATTTTAAAAGTTAATCCGGTATTTCAAGAGAGAATATGGGGCGGTAGAAAGTTAAGCACGCTCTTCAATTATAAAATTCCAGATGGAAATATTGGAGAATGTTGGGGAATATCAGCGCATCCGAACGGCATGAGCTACGTTTCTTCTGGAGAATATAAAGGAATGTCTCTCGCGGAGCTATGGAAAAATCACCGTTATTTATTCGGAGAGTACACAAACGAAGAGTTTCCTCTACTCATCAAGCTGTTAGATGCGAGGGAAGACTTATCCGTACAAGTTCATCCAAACGATAATCAGGCGCAACGTTTAGAAGGTGAACCTTACGGAAAAACCGAATGTTGGTATGTGGTCGATGCAGAATCAGATGCAGAATTGATCCTTGGTCATGGTGCGCAAACAAAGTCAGAATTTTTGGAGCGGATTGAGCATGGGCAGTGGGATGAACTCTTATGTCGCTTCCCTGTTAAAAAAGGTGATTTCATCTATGTTCCAAGTGGTACGATTCATGCGATTGGAAAAGGAATCGTTATTCTTGAAACACAGCAGTCATCGGATACGACATATCGGGTATATGATTTTGATCGTGTCGACGCGACGGGGAATCTTAGAGAATTACATTTAGAAAAAGCATTAGCTGTCACGAACTTTCCAAATGAACAGGTAGTAATTGTCCCAGAAACAATAAAAATTCCTGATGGTACAATCACAACATTGGTCGAAACGAATGAATTCAATGTCTATCATATGTGTGTTCAACCCGGTTTCACGCTTGATCCTTTAGACCGCTTTAGACTCGTTTCGATAGTAGAGGGAGAGGGTCGAGTCAATGGGGAGCAAGTTGGTAAAGGTGATCACTTTATCGTGGTAGCAGGACATCAACCTTTAAAAGTTGAAGGAACGATGGAGTGGATTGTAAGTGACTGTATCCTGTAAGATTTAAGACATCGGAGACGGTGTCTTTTTGCGTTAGGAATGATGAGGAGGGAATCATGAAAGAAGCAGAATATAAGGTTTTTTATTGTAATGTAGAGTTGGCGCTCGATGTGATGGGGGGGAAATGGAAACCACTTATCATCTATCACGTAGGCGGTGCTGGCGTAATCCGATTTGGGGAATTGAAACGTAAAATTCCGAACATCAATGAACGAGTACTTTCTCGTCAACTCAAAGAACTAGTAGAAGCAGATCTCTTGGCTAAAAAAATATATGACGAAGTTCCACCACGTGCAGAATATTCTCTTAAGGAGGCTGGCGAAGCGCTCATACCCATTTTGAAGCAATTAGGATCGTGGGGAAAAGATTATCAAGATGAGCATCAATATGGAGAAATTTATTTCGAAGAAGAATATGACGCATAACCGTAGTCTGTACAAAAGTGTCCGTACGGATAAAGAAGTCCGTACTTGTAGGCGGGTAATGAGAATCCTATACTAGGCGCATATCAAGTTTTACAAATCGAAAAAGGAAGTGTAGATATGCAACTAGTTAAGACATTAAACGATCGATACTCAACAAAAGAGTTTGACGTATCCAAACAAATTTCTGAAGCGGACATGGAGTCGATCAAGTCGCTACTCCAACTTTCTCCATCATCAACGAATGTTCAGCCATGGCATTTTGTGCTTGCGACAACTGAAGAAGGAAAAGCCCGTGTCGCAAAAGCAGCGAATGGATTCTATAGTTTTAACGAATCGAAAGTGACGAATGCATCTGCCGTCGTTGTATTCGCATCTAAAACAGAAATCACAGAAGAGTATCTTCAACATGTGACGAACAAGGAAGATGAGGATGGACGTTTCGCTGAAGAGGAGTTCAAGCATGCTAACCACGCAGGGCGGAAGATTTTTGTCGATATGCATAAATATGATTACAAGGACTTATCTCATTGGACTGAGAAACAAGTTTATCTGAACTTAGGTTCATTTTTACTTGGTGTCGCTTCATTGGGAATTGATGCAATCCCAATGGAAGGATTAGATATGAAAATGTTAGACGAGGAGTTCGGATTACGGGAAAAAGGCTTCACATCTTGTGTTGTCGTATCACTCGGATATCGTTCTGAAGCTGATTTCAATGCAGACTTACCAAAATCACGTCTTGATTTAGCTGAAATCATTGAGGAAGTGTAATGAAGATTCTCGTTACCGGTGCCACAGACGGAATCGGACTAGCGACTGCCAAACTTTTGATTGAGGAAGGTCATGAGGTTTTGGTTCATGGTCGAGACGAACAAAAACTAGCGGCTGTCGTGCGAAAATTCGACTCCAATCGTGTCACTTCGTATATTGCTGATCTTTCGAAGTCAGAGGACGTCATGTTATTCGCTGACCGACTACTAAAAGAACATAATTCGATTGATGTCCTAATTAATAATGCTGGAATCTATGGGGCCAAGTCCCGGCTTGGGGAGAACGGTTGGGATTTTCGCTTCATCGTGAATGCGATAGCACCGTATGTTTTGACTAAGAGACTGTTGCCTTTACTTCCTGTAACAGGGCGAGTCGTCAATGTGTCATCTGCTGCCCAGGCACGATTAGACTACGGGGCGTTACAAGGTCATTCACCTATCACGGACGGTGACGCATACGCACAAAGTAAACTGGCAATTACCATGTGGACGTATGAATTATCGAAAAAATACCCTCAGACTTTCATAGCGGTCAATCCAAAGTCCTTGTTGGGTAGTAAAATGGTGAAAAGTGCTTATGGAATCGATGGTCATAATTTGATGATTGGAGCGAAAGTTTTACGTGATGCTGTCACTTCAGATGAATTTGAACATGCGTCAGGCAAATACTATGATAATGATCTTGAGCAGTTTGCTGAAGTTCATCCAGATGTATATGATGAAGAATATAGACAGGAGCTCATGGAAACCTTGAATTCCATTTCGTATCTTTGAGTTCACGTTAGATGATGCAATCAATGCTTTAACTGAAGAATGTCACTTTATTTAAAAATACTTTAACTCTTTTCATGACTAATACTTTGTCAATATAAAGAAGCCATCCCCCATAAAGGCGATGGCTTATTATCATTAACTACTCATTTGATTCGATAGATCCATTTTTGGGAGACTCACGGTGAAAATGGAACCTTTGCCGATGTTTGATGTGGCGTGGATTGCACCACCGTGACCCTCTGCAATTTCTTTACAAATCGCGAGCCCGAGACCCGTGCCCCCAATTTTACGACTTGCGGAATTGTCGACGCGATAGAACTTGTCAAACAGCTTCGGCAGCGCCGTCTGAGGAATTCCGATTCCATGATCTTCAATCGAAATATCAATCCAGTCGGGTCGTTCATATGCGACACGAACATTGATATCGCCACCCTTTGGAGAATACTTGACTGCATTATGCAGCAAATTCGTAAATAGTTGTCCGAGTCGTGTCCGGTCTCCGTATACATAGACATCTTCCTGACAATCAAACGTGATGCGATGGTGTTGGCTTGATCCTTGGTGCACCGTGATGGCCTGTTCGAGAATGACGGATAGACGTTCTGGTTCGTTATGGTACGTCTGTTTGCCAGACTCCATCCGCTGCACATCAAGCAAGTTTGAAATCAAGTCTTCGAGACGCAATGTCTCTTGATGAATCATTCCTAAATATTTTTCGGAACGTTCAGGAGACAGTTTACGGAAACGAAGTAGTTCTGTGAAACCGATGATACTTGTGAGCGGCGTACGGAGTTCGTGAGATACAGTCGACACAAGCTCGGTTTTCAGGCGGTCGACTTCAGTCTCATGTGTCACATCACGGAAGACAAGCATCGTACCGTGGCGTGTCCCTCTCAAGTAAACCTTCTCCGCATACATTTGAATGAAGCGCTCTTCTTGATTCATCGAGAACGTGACGCTCTCTTCTTTACACTGTCCATCGAAGGACCGTTCCATGAAGGCGAAAAACGCATCCTTTTGGTCGACCTGGAGGCCGAGTTCTTCTAGACTCACATCTAATCGATATAAATCGACTTCATTTCGTTTCGTAATCGGTTGATTAAACAAGACGAAGAGTGCCTGATTGGCTACTTTTTCTTTTGTTGTGTGCTCCACATAGATGACAGCATCCCGAATCGAGTGGAGAAGACGTGCTGTCTTTTCACGTTCTTCCTCGATTCGATGACGTTGTGTCGTGAGGGACGAAGCCATCTGGCGGAAAGATGTCGTCAATTGCCCGACTTCATTTTTAGATTGAGCAGTTGCCGGGATGACCGGCTGTCGCTCTCCAGCAAGACGCTTACTATTTTCAATCAACTCCTGAAGTTGCCCTGTCAATCGTCTGACGTAAGGACGGGCAACGATGAAGAGAATGAATAAAACACCGAGTAAAGAAAGAAGCCAAAGTGCCTGTGCCCATTTCGTATGGGTCGCAAGTTGGGCACGGAGGGCGTCCTCCTCTGCGTTCAGTGAGTTCCGGTATTTCGTGAAGACGCTCTCCATATCGACAATGCTCGCGCTCATATCTGCAGCACTTTTCGAATTGATTTTGAATTTACGATCCGTCGGCGGTTCTTTTTGTGGATTTACTTTCCCGAGTGTCGGCATTTTCAAGAAAGGCTCGGTGACACTTCCGCTCCGCTTTCCTTCTACATAACGTTCAAGGCTCGGCATGACGCGTTCCTGATAAGCGACAAAGAGCGTACGAGCATCTCCCGCGTACGTTTTTTCCTTATCGGTCACGGCGTTCTGTTCGAACCAAGTCGTCTGTTCGTCAATCAAGACTTGCTTTTCTTGGACGCGCTCTAACATCGCGTCGTCCCCGAGGATAACGTATCCACGCATTTCATATTGCATCGACTGCCATGTCTCGAACAATTCGGTCGCATTCGTGCGCCGTTCACTAATGTTCTCGAGCGATGATGTCGTCTGTTCGATTTGGTTTTCCGTATACACATATACGGCAAGAGACGTGAGGAGAATCAGTCCGATGAATAAGTAGAAGACGAATAAAAATTGTCTTCCAATCTGTTGGTCAATCCATGACTTCATAAAGACCGTTCCTTCCTGGAATGATGAACATTCCGGCTGTGACAAATATCCTACGAGTGTCGTTCTTTCATTGTACAGATTCATTTCCTCAGATGCTATATATTAAGAAATTAGGGGAATACTCACTATTGTTTATTGAATAGTAGTAAATGATGTGCTATTGTTCTATGTATAGTAGGGGGGTGGGATCATGAATCCTCAATTCAAAAAAGGTGTGTTGAATCTTTGTGTACTGGCGCTTGTGGCAGAACAAGACCGCTACGGCTATGAACTCGTTCAAGCGATTTCGGCCAAAGTGGCAATTTCGGAAGGTGCTGTTTATCCATTGTTACGTCGACTGACGACAGATGGCTATTTCACGACGTATTTAACGGAGTCCGGGGAAGGGCCACCGCGAAAGTATTATCAGATTACGGAACAAGGGAAAACACATTTGACTGAGTTGCGAGCGGAATGGGATGTATTCACAAACGGCGTCAATGACTTAATCCGAGGGGGAGACGACAGATGAATGAAGAACAGTACTTGTCAGAGCTTGAGCAATTATTGATGAAAGTAAAGGTGAAGGATCGCCTCGATATATTACGAGATGTGTCCGAGTATTTCTCGAGCGGCCGATTAGAAGGAAGAAGTGATGAAGAGATGGCACGCGAGTTAGGGGAACCGAGCATACTCGCCTCGGAACTGCTCGCCTCCGTCGATTTTGAAGTATCGGAGTCGATACGACCACCCGCGGTTGTTAAAAGTTCGACGGTAGCCTTTCAAAGTGTCCTCATTCAAGTACAAAATGCGCAAGTGTTCGTCACTCCATCAC
The DNA here is from genome assembly GCF_000620845.1 of Exiguobacterium marinum DSM 16307. Classification (GTDB taxonomy): domain Bacteria; phylum Bacillota; class Bacilli; order Exiguobacteriales; family Exiguobacteriaceae; genus Exiguobacterium; species Exiguobacterium marinum. The sequence continues at coordinate 231,939 of NZ_KK211189.1, read as the reverse complement.
AAGATGGTTATGCTTACGCAACGCTCGAAACAGAGACGGATCATGGGGTCGCGATGGACATCGTTGGGGACACATTGGAGATTCGAATCGAATCAGAACGTCGTTTTGGTCTATCTGATCTATTTTCGTGGTTCGGGTCGAAAGCACCGGTGCTTCGGGTTGAATTGCCACATCACGCCTATCATCAAATTCAATTGAAAAACCGCCACGGTACGAGTGATGTACAGGACCTCCAAGCGGAACGATTACATGTCGAGAGTGAGAACGGTCGAGTCGTCGCGCATCAGATTCAAGCGAAACACGGTGTACTGCGCACCTCGAACGGAAAAGTGCTTGCGTCGAGTTGTCACGGTCATGATTGGGAGCTTCACTCCTCAAATGGTCGCGTGGAAGCGAAACACTCTCGACTGGAGCGCATCAACATCCATTCCTCGAACGGTCGAATCGATGTCGATCACGTCACGGGGGCGATTGATGCCAAAACGTCAAACGGTCGGATTGACTGTTCCGTACAAGCGATTCAAGCACCGATTCGGTTAAAATCGAGCAATGGAAAAATTGACTTACATGTCGATGAACGTCCGGAAGATGTGACGATTCGAGCGAAGTCTCGAAATGGTAAAGTTGATGTGTTCGGCGAACGATCGAAAGAATGCGTGTTTGGGGACGGGGCGATTGAAGTGAAGTTAACAAGTTCAAACGGAAGCGTCACCGTGTCATGATAAAAGTAGAGGCTGGGACATAACTAGCCGGTTTTAGAGATTTTGATAAAAAGAGGGGTCCGGTCACCGATTTTCGGTGGCCGGACCCCTTCTTTGTACTTCCGCCGATGCCATTGGCGATGAACTTTCGTAGGTTCACCGCCATGAGGGCGAAGCCGAGCTCACATTTCACACGCTGTTTCCCCCTTACGGAGAAGCGGGTGAAACCCAAATTGGCCTTCAGATATCCAAAAACTGGTTCCACGTCCGTCTTGCGTCGGGCATAGACGGCACCGGTTTTCTCATCCGAAAGCAGCGTTCTCGTCATATTCTTTTGTTCTTCCCAGGTCCCGTTCACGCTGACCTGGCGGTGTCTCCCTTCCTCGGCTTTCGTGCACAGCTCTCGGAACGGGCAATCGACGCAGCTCTCGCACGCGTACACACGAAAATCACGGATGAAGCCGTCACGGTCGGTTCGGTGGGACTCGTGACTGAACGGAAGCTTTCTTCCGTCCGGACACGTGAACGTGTCGGTCCCCTCGTCATATGCCCAGTTCGCGAGGTTGAACGGGTCGTCGCGCCATTTCTTCTTCTGTTCCTTCCGGTACATCGTGTGCGGGATCAAAGGTTGGCGCCCTCGGCGCTCGAGGATGTCCGTGTAGTTCTGTTGGCTCCCGTACCCGGCATCGGCGACGATGTAGGCGGGCAGGTCGAGGAAGGTTTCGATCTCGTCGAGGAACGGGATCAACGTTTTCGTGTCGGTCGGGTTCGGATAGACGTCATAGGCGAGCGTGTACTGACCTTCGGTTGCGATTTGGACGTTGTAGCCAGGTTTCAGTTGACCGTTCTTCATGTGATCCTCTTTCATCCGCATGAACGTCGCGTCACGGTCGGTCTTCGAATAGCTGTTGCGTGTGCCGAAGGTGGCCATGTGTTCCTCGTATCGACGTTTCCGGGCCGCGAAGTCGGCAGCCTGTTTGCGGAGATGGCGGGGCTTCTTACGTTCCGCACGCAATCGTTTCCGTTCCTCGACGTCCGTCGTTGAGCTGATCTCCTCGTTGATGGACTCGATCGTTTCCTCGAGTCGCGCTGCGATTTGTTCCAGCTCTTGGGCCGTGAGCGCGTCCGGGCTCTCCCGTTCGATCTCAGGGATGACCTGGTCGGCCATCAGCTCGTCGTACATCTGGTTCGACTTCTCGACGAGCGCGGCGTGGTGTTTTTCGACCGCCCTGCGCCAGACGAAGGTGTAGCGGTTGGCGTTCGCCTCGATTTTCGTGCCGTCGATGAAGATCGCCTCCTCATCGATTGCGCCGGTCTCGACGAGATGGCACCGGAAGGCGACGAAAGCCTCCTTCAGGATCGGGGAAACGGCCGGATGGACACGGAAACGGTTGATCGTCCGATAACTCGGCTCGTGGCCCTGGGCGAGCCACATCATCCGTAGGCTGTCCTTGAGAAGGCCCTCGATCTTTCGTCCTGAGAACGCGGACTGTGTGTAGGCGCAGAGGACGATTTTCATCATCATGCGCGGGTGATAGGCCGGGCAGCCCGTCGTTCGCCAGAACGGTTCGAATGCCTCGTCCGGGATCTGTTCGACGAGGTCATGGACGGCGAAGGCGATATCGTTTTCCTGCAGCCGGACTTCTAAATCTAGGGGCAAAACCAATTGGTTCATGGTATACTCTTTGTACATAGGGGCACCTCCAAAGTTATGGTTTGGTCACTTTAACTTTATCAGAGGTCGCCCCTATCTGTTTAGTCCGAAATGCGTGCACGAACCCATAAAAATGACAAGAGGCCCCCGCGAGCGAACAAGTCGCTCACGGGGGCCTCTTTCTTATAAATCTACTGGGTTATGTCCCAGCCTCTTTTCTTATAAATCATGCACTAAAATATAGGCGACTCGAACAGGACCATGAACGCCGACAATGAGATTCATCTCGATGTCGGCTGAGTTTGACGGTCCAGAGATGAAATTGACACCGTTCGGGGAATGAAGGCCGTCTCGGTCTAGTGCGGCAAGTTGTTGTGCCGTTTGCGTCATGCGCGGAACAAGGACAGATTTTGGGATGATCGCGATATGGTCTTGTGGTAACAGACTGATGGTCCGTGATTTACCAGGTTTCGCATATTGGACGATCGTCGCACTTTCCGCAAACGCCGCATCCGCAATTGTGATTCCGATGTCAGCACGTATAGCCAAATCTCGACTCATTTCCGGTTGTGTCGAATCCCACCAAGCGAACGTCTCACTCGTTGAGGGTGCCCAAGCAGAAATCCGTTCATCGTTTTCCGCAAGGATGCGCGTTCCTTCATAGCGTTCAATCAAGAGACGGAGTGTATCATCAAGATGTTTCGATTCACATTCTACTAAATCGGTGTGGATTCGGGTCGCGACCATGCGAAACGTCTCAAGCAGTTCTTCTTCACTCACACCTTTTAACACGTGATCTTGTGGATGGTTCTTATATTCGCGTTTCGGTGGTGTGAGGTCAATTTCACGACCAAGTTGTTTCGCGATTCGTTTTAAAAAGTCTTCACGGTTTGTGATTGTTCCAGGATTCATCAGGCGTTCCCTCGTTTCTTGAACCAATCTCGAACGGTCTGTTTGTTTGGCTGTGGTAAGTCTTTTGAGTCCGTCCAAGCTGGTAGTCCTTTTTCAATCTGACCAGACGTGGCGAATGGTGATGACGCAAACGGTGCAACGTGTTCCGCTGCTTCAAATAAGAACGGACTCGAAGCCGTGACGGCAAATCCTTTCATCGCAATCCGCTCCACGAAAGGTGATTGTTTATTCTCTTCTACGATGACACGGCGGTGTTCGATCAACAGTTCATGTAGCGGAATCTTCACAGGACATGCCTCTGTACAGGCGCCACATAGACTCGACGCGTAGGGGAGTTCTTTGTAGTTCTCATACCCGTCAAGGAGTGGGGCCAAGACGGCACCAATCGGACCAGGATAGATGGAGCCGTACGCATGACCACCGATATGACGGTAGACAGGGCAGACATTGATACAGGCCGCGCAACGAATACATTGCAGGACAGATTGAAACTGTGTGCCGAGAATGCCTGATCGTTTGTTGTCGACGATGACGAGGTGGAACTCTTCTGGTCCATCGACTTCGCCGATCGCTCGTGTCCCGGCGAACGTCGTGATATATGAAGTGAGTCGCTGACCGACGGCGCTTCGACAAAGCATATTGACGAGTACCTCGAACTCTTCATAGGAAGGGACGACGCGTTCCATCCCCATAACAGAGATGACCGTGTCAGGAAGTGATGTCACCATGCGTCCGTTTCCTTCATTTGTCACAAGCCCGACGGCTCCACTCTCCGCAATGGCGAAATTACAGCCGGTGATGCCGACTTCTGCCTTCAAAAAGTCTTTCCGTAGTTCTTGTCGCGCATAGCGACCGAGTTCAGTCGGGTCGTTCGAGCCGATATATCCGTGAGCAGTGAACGTTTCATGCACAGCGTCTCGGTCTTTATGCAAGGCAGGAGCGACGATGTGAGACGGTGGATCTTCGTCGAGTTGTAAGATCCATTCCCCAAGGTCGGACTCGACGACGGTGCATCCTTCTTCCTGAAGCGCCTCGTTCAATCCGATTTCTTCTGTGACCATCGATTTTGATTTCACGACATGTTTGGCTTGTTTCGAGCGAACGACTTCCCGAATGTAGCGGTTCGCTTCTTCTGGTGTCTCTGCAAAGAAGACGCTCCCGCCGCGTTTTGAGACGTTTTCACTCAATTGATATAAGTAATAGTCCAAATGTTCAAGCACATGCTGACGAATCTCTTCCGAGTGGTCACGGAATGCTTCCCAGTCCCCGAGTTCGCCCGCAGCGTTCAACCGTCCATCGCGCAGTCGGTTTTGAGCCGAACTGACGGCTTGACGCATAAACGCATCCTCAATCCCGTCTTTCCGACGGTCCTGAAACTTCTCATCTAACCGAATCCCCATGCTCATGCTTGCTTCACTCCTTCATTTAAGACTTCGGCAATATGCATCACTTTAATCGGATGTCCTTGTTTATGAAGACGTCCACCGATATTCATTAGGCATGAAGCATCAGCTCCAATCAACACCTCTGCGCCTGACTGTAAGATGGACTCGACTTTCTCATCCACCATCTGGACCGACACATCCGGCATTTTGACAGAGAACGTTCCTCCAAACCCGCAACAGTTATGTACGTTCTCAAGTGGAATCATCGTCAGACCGTCGACGTTCTCGAGCAATTTCCCGGGAGCTGCTTCAATTCCGAGGAGGCGAGTCATATGACAGGATGCATGGTACGTCGCCTTACTAGGGAACTTAGCACCGACATCGGTGACTTCGAGCACATCAACGATGAACTGCGTCAGTTCGAACGTTTTGGCGGCGTGCGCTTCTGCGCGTGGTCCCCACATCGGGTCATCTTGAAATAAATGTGGATAGTCGCGCATCATCATGACACAAGATCCTGATGGTCCGACGATATACTCTGCATCTGCCTTCTCAAACGTTTCAATCATGTGCTTGGCGATTTTCTTCGTTTCCTCATGATAACCACTATTATAGGCAGGTTGCCCACAGCACGTCTGTTCAAACGGGAAAGTCACATCGCATCCTAAATGTTCGAGTAGTTCGACTGTCGCTTTTCCGACAGATGGGAACAACGTATCAGATAAACATGTGACGAATAAAGCTACATTCGGCATAGCCATTCCTTCTTTCTTCTAAATGATAACGATTTCAACGTCATTATTTCATAAAGCGTAGGAAAGTGACAGAAAAATGGGGAGAAAAACTTATTTATTTGTAAAATACTGTCTAATTGATAACGCATCTCACTGAACCAATATTCATCTCTTTTCTGATATAAAACAGGGAAGGAGCACGTATAACAGAAAAAGATCCTCGTCACATGACAAGGATCTTCTGTCTAACTTATAGGAAGAACATTTCCAAAATGAAGAGTGCGCCGAACAAGTAGATGAGCGGGTGAACCGTCTCTTTGTTCATTGCTTTGAAGATTGGGTATAAGATGAACCCGAATGCGATTCCGCGTTCGATGCTTCCTGACAAAGGCATGATCAAAATCGTCATGAACGCCGGGAAGTATTCGCTAAAGTCACTCCAATCGATGTACCGGACATTCGTCAACATGAGCGCACCGACGATGATGAGGGCAGGAGCCGTGATCGCCGCTACGCCAGAAATGGCACCGATGAGCGGGCTGAAGAAGAGTGTCAATCCGAACAATCCAGCGACGATGGTCGTCGTGAGACCCGTACGTCCACCTTGGGCGACACCGGCAGCAGACTCGATGTATGCCGTAGACGGGCTCGTTCCGACGAGTGATCCACCCATTGTAGCAAGCGAATCGGCAAAGAGTGCACGGTGACCATTCTCGATCGTTCCGTCTTCTTTTAAGAGACCGGCTTGTTTTCCGACACCGACAAGCGTACCTGTCGTATCGAACAATGTGACGAGGAAGAACGAGAGGACGGCACCGAACAAACCGTATTGAATGACATCACTAAATGCCGTCACGGGGTTGACCATGAGTCCCTCCGGAAGCGTCGGCATCGCCGTGACACCGTCGATTTTTAAGATATCCATGAAGTATGCCGCAATCCCGGTAAGTACCATCCCGATGAGTAAAGAACCGGGTACGTTTCGTGAGAAGAGGAGTGCTGAGACGATCAAACCGCCTAGTACGAGTAGAACTTCTGGAGAAGACACGTCACCGAGACGCACCAAGTTCGCCTCATCGGCGACGATTAAGCCCGATAACTTCAAACCGAGTGAAGCGATGAAGAGCCCAATCCCGGTCGTGATGGCATGCTTCAACGAAGTCGGGATCGCTTGAATCAACTTCGTTCGAATCGGAGAGAGCGACAAAATCAAGAAGAATACGGACGAGACGAAGACGACACCGAGCGCGGCAGACGGGGCAATCTGCTCTTGGGCGACGAGCGTGTAAGCGAAGAATGCGTTTAGTCCCATCCCTGGCGCAACAGCGATTGGTAAGTTCGCATAAAACGCCATCAAGCCTGTCCCGATGAGGATGGCAATGATTGTTGCTGTGAAAGCTTGTGCGAACGGGATACCTGCGTCAGATAGGATCGCCGGGTTGACGACAGAGATGTACGCCATTGTGACGAACGTTGTGATCCCAGCGGTCACTTCTTGTTTAACATTCGTCCCATGTTGTTTCAGCTGAAAGATATTCATCGATAAAACTCCTTATTACAGTCTATTTCCGAACATTAATTGAAAAAAATGAGTAAATTAACGTTATCAACTTGATGACTATACAAAAATGTTCGATTCACGTCAATTGTTTTACGTAAAAAACATGGAAAATGAGGAATAGTAGTAAAAAATGTTCGGAAATTAACTTTTCTAAAAAGATGCTTGCTCTGAAACGCGTTTCAGAAGATACGGTATAGACAAAGGGAGGGGAACCGATATGAAGCCGACAACGTGGAAGACATGGTGCAGTGGAATCGTATACGAGCTCGTCATCAATCAGTTGTATACACCGTTTGGAAAAATGTTGTGTACCCGTTTCCGTGAAGAGTTTCTTCATTTACCGTTAGAAGAGCGCTTCCGTCTCGTTCAGGCGATCCGTTGCCAAGTCGTCGAAAGAGGTGACAGTCAGCAAGCAGAGTGGGTACACTATATGCAAAGACTGACAAGTTGAGGTGAGACGAATGGCGAATATTCGAGATATCGCAAAGCACGCTGACGTTTCGGTGACGACGGTTTCGCGCGTCTTGAACGAGCATCCGTACGTATCGAAAGAAAAACGGGCCCGTGTCCATAAAGCGATGAAGGAGCTCGGGTATTTGCGGAATCAACAGGCGTTGACGTTGTCGACAGGAAAAACGCAACGTGTTGTCGTCATCTTGCCTTACATGGATCATCCGTATTACGGTTTCTTCGTCAACGGACTCGCCAAGGCGGCGCTCGAACACAACTACCGACTCGTCATGTGGCAAACGGAGTATAAGCTGAGCGAGGAACGGCAAGCGCTTGATCTATTGAAGCATCGCGAAGTCGATGGGGCGATCGTCTTGTCGCACGAGATGTCCTTTAAAGAAATGGAGACGTACCGCGCTTACGGACCGATTGCTGTGGCGACCGTCGGTGCACCAGAGACGATCTCATCGATTCATGTCGATCATTACGCATCATTCGTATCCGGTATTCGTGTATTACAGAGTCACGGGTATGAGCAGATTGGTATGATTTTGTCGAGAAGCCATAGTCCGAGTTCCCTTGCGCGTCAGCAAGCCTATTTCGATGAAGTAGCGCATGCGCGTGAGCAATGGATTTGGACTGGGTATTTGACGAGCGAGGATGGCGTTCGGTTGGCTGAAACGTTCCTCTCTCAAAAAGAGCGTCCTCGAGCGCTCTTTTTCTCGTCTGATTATGTCGCCCTCGGATTTTTAGGAGAGATGCAACGAAGGCATATTGCCATTCCCGAAGAAGTCGCTATGCTCGGATTTGACGGGCATCCGATTGGTCGGGCGTTCGGACTGTCGACGATGCTCTCTCCGAATGAACAGATTGGCAGGCGTTTATTTGAAACGACGCTTGCCGAGATGAACGGTGCTCAACCTGAAACACATGGAATGACAGTCAGCTATCAAGTCGGGACAACACTTTAGGCAACTTCCTCGCTCGACTGTTTTGAAACGTTTAGAATGAAAGGAGTAGTCGAGAGGAGGAGATGTTATGAAGATTCAAGTAACAGAAGAAGCGCTCCAATGGTTCAAACAAGAGATGGAAGTCGAAGCGGGTCAAACGGTTCGTTTGTTTGCGAAATACGGGGGTTCGACAGACTTGACGCACGGTTTCTCCGTCGGGGTCATCACGGAAGACGTGAACAATGCGGCCGTTGAGACAGAAGAAGATGGAATCCGTTTCGTCGTGGCGGAACAAGATGAATGGTTATTCCAAGGCCAAGACGTGAAAGTCGAACTTCGCGAAGAAGAAATCGTCTTCGTACAAGCCTGACGTTTCAGTTTGTTTACGTTTGATGAAATATCGTTTCATGAAATCTAGCTTGGGGAACAGGTTACGACAAGTCAGATTTTCGAAAGGATGACGTGATATGTCAGACAAAGAAAAGCGTGAACAAGAAGAAAAAGAGAAGTTGAACCGAGATCAACCGGACATCTCCCACGAAGAGGATTCAAAAGGAGATCATTCCGACCTCGAAGAGACAGATGAAGACGAACAATCATAAGAGCCGACACGGCTCTTTTTGTTTGGGAATTGAAAGAAATGTCGTGGACGTTATAATGGATAAGGGAAAACTATTTAGTGAGGAGAATGAGATATGAGTACAGTACTAGTCTTCGGACATAAAAATCCAGATACCGATACGATCACGTCAGCGCTCGCCTATGCCGAGTTGAAGAAGAAATTAGGGATGGACGCAGAGGCAGTCCGTCTCGGTGAAGTGAACGGGGAAACACAATATGCACTCGATCACTTCCGCGTAAAAGCACCACGCTTGATCGAAGGCGTGAAAGGTGAGGCGGAAGAAGTCATCTTAGTCGACCACAACGAGTTCCAGCAAAGTGCGGACGGCATTGAAGACGTGCGAATCCTTGAAGTCATCGACCACCACCGCATCGCGAACTTCCAAACGGCAGACCCGCTCTACTATCGTGCGGAGCCAGTCGGATGTACAGCGACGATTTTGTTGAAGTTGTATAAAGAGCATGGCATCGACATTGCAGCGGACATGGCCGGTTTGATGCTTTCAGCCATCATCTCGGATTCGCTTCTCTTCAAATCGCCGACATGTACGGATGAAGACATCAAAGCAGCGAAAGAACTTGCAGACATCGCTGGCGTCGATGCGGAAGCATACGGACTTGAGATGCTCAAAGCCGGTGCGGACCTTAGCCAAAAAACGATTGAAGAACTCATCTCACTCGATGCGAAAGAATTCGCGATGGGTGACTATCGCGTTGAGATCGCGCAAGTGAACACGGTCGATGCGAATGATGTCTTGAACCGTAAAGAAGAAGTCGAAGCGGCCATCGCCAACACGGTTGCAGCGAAAAACCTAGACTTGTTCGTATTCGCCATCACGAACATTTTGACGAACGATTCGGAAGCCATCGTCGTCGGACCAAAACCAGAACTCTTCGAACAAGCGTTCAACGTGACGCTTCAAAGCGGATTGGCGACACTTCCAGGGGTCGTCTCGCGTAAGAAGCAAATCGTACCCGTTTTAACTGAAGCGGCAACAAAATAAAAACTCGAAGCCGTGGCCTCGAGCGGAACTGCAGACGTTCATACGTTTGCAGTTTTTGTTTTAAAAAAAGACCGGACAATAAAGTCCGATCTTAAGATGATTTTGTTTGTCTCCCATACGTCCCTAAACGCCACAGCTTCTCAAATGGTCCGTAACGGTGACCTTTTAGCCACCACATCGAGAAGAACGATTGGGCAATCAAAATAGCGATGCTGAGGAAAAAGCCTTCGGTTAAAGAAAGCGCCCCGTACGCCCCGAGCGCAATCACCGGCAAGACAATGATTAACGTATGTGTCAAATAGTTCGTGAGTGCCATCCGACCGAGCGCTTGGAGCGGTGCGAACGTGCGACCTTTTCGAACGGCGACCGTGAACAGGCAGACATATGTCGTGGCGAGTAGCTTCCCGGAAATCCATACGGCTGCTGAGTTCGTTGACATATAAGAGGCGCCATCACCGTAATGATGCCAGATGATGATTCCCCAGAATGGTATGGCTGCAATTGCGCAGATGGCAGCAGTCCGGGTCAACCCTTGGATACTCCAAGTCAGAAGCTTTCGTTCCCGTCCGATGAAGAGACCGAGTAAGAACAGACCGAGAATCTCGATTCCGACAAAAAGTGAATTTTGAATCATAGTAAAAATCTCGTTGTCGAATCGATAGTCTAGCCAAGGACCGAAGCCTGAATTAAAGACCGTCGGGAACGACTCTCCTAAATACATGTATCCAAAAGCCCACTCTACATAGATAGGGGCAACGTTGAATAGTAAGAAATTTACAGTCAACAGTCCCCATGCCCACGTCAGAATGGCACGGTTACTCAATCCGTAAAAAAGAGGAAGCAATAAGCCCCACATCGCATACGTATGAAGGATGTCACCCGACCAAATCGCCAAGTGCGCGAGACCGAACAAGAAAAGAATCAAGATTCGGCGTATGTAACGACTGACCGAATCGCCCCGGGCGTAAGAGCGCTCGAGGAAAATCGAAAAGCCGATCCCAAATAGGAGGGAGAAGATCGTATAAAATTTCGTCTGCACGAACAAGTCAAAGAGGGTGCGGACGAACAAGTCGCTTCCCGCATAGTCGGGGCGACCGAACATCCAGTCGCTCCCGAGCATGGTAGGAATATTGACGAGGAAAATGCCGCAGAGGGCAAACCCTCGGATAATGTCATACAAGATAATCCGTTCATTCGTTTGAATTGGGCCAGCCATACGACACGTCCTTTACTGAATTAGAATACTTTCGTCGTCCACGATTCACAGTTCCAGACGTCTGTGACGATATCCTCATAGAATTCTGGTTCGTGACTGATGAGGAGGACGCTTCCTTTGTACTCTTTCAACGCACGCTTCAACTCTTCCTTCGCGTCGACGTCCAAGTGGTTCGTCGGCTCATCGAGCAAGAGAAGGTTTGTCTCGTTATTAAGGAGTTTACAAAGACGAACTTTCGCCTTTTCCCCACCACTGAGGACCGAGATCTTACTTTCAATGTGCTTCGTCATGAGACCGCATTTCGCGAGCATCGCGCGCACTTGCTGTTGATTGAGTGACGGGAACTCGCTCCAAATTTCTTCGATACACGTGTTGTTGCTCGTTGCTGCTTCCTGTTCGAAGTAACCCATTTCAAGAAACTCGCCGCGTTCGACTGTCCCTTCAAGCGGGTTGATTAAGCCGAGTAAGCTCTTCAAGAGGGTCGTCTTCCCGATCCCGTTTGCACCGACGAGGGCGATCTTTTGACCACGCTCCATCTGAAGGTCGAGCGGACGTGAGAGCGGCTCATCATAACCGATGACGAGACCTTTCGCATCAAAGATGAGGCGTCCTGACGTACGGGCCTGCAAGAAACGAAACTCGGGTTTCGGACGATCTGCGCTCAATTCGATGACATCCATCTTGTCGAGCTTCTTCTGACGTGACATCGCCATGTTTCGCGTCGACACACGCGCTTTGTTTCGTGCGACGAAGTCTTTCAAATCGGCAATTTCGGCTTGTTGACGCTTGTAGGCGGCTTCAAGTTGCGAACGTTTCATTTCGTACACTTCCATGAACTTGTCATAATCCCCGACATAGCGGTTCAACTCTTGGTTTTCCATATGGTACACCAAGTTGATGACGCTATTTAAGAACGGGATATCGTGCGAGATCAAGATGAAGGCATTGTCATAGTTTTGGAGATAACGCTTCAACCATTCGATATGGACTTCATCCAAATAGTTGGTCGGCTCATCGAGGAGCAAGATATCTGGCTTCTCAAGAAGCAATTTCGCGAGCAATACTTTCGTACGCTGTCCGCCTGACAAGTCCGTGACGTCACGGTCGAGACCGACGTCTAAAATTCCAAGACCGCGTGCGACTTCTTCTACTTTCGCATCGATGATATAAAAGTCGTTTGAGTCGAGCGTTTCTTGAAGTTCGCCGACCTCCGCGAGCATGTCTTCCATCTGTTCAGGTGTAGCATCTCCCATCTCCATGTAGAGTTCGCCGATGCGCGTCTCCATGTCGATCAAGTATTGGAAAGCACCTTTCAAGACGTCACGAATCGTCATCCCGCGCTCGAGTACCGCGTGTTGGTCGAGATAACCGACACGGACGTTTTTCGCCCATTCGATTTTTCCTTCATCCGGTTGCAGTTTGCGTGTGATGATGTTCATGAACGTCGATTTTCCTTCACCGTTCGCTCCGACGAGACCGATATGCTCTCCTTTTAAGAGGCGGAAAGAGACATCGTTCAAAATAGCGCGGTCACCAAAGCCGTGGCTCAAGTTTTGTACCGTTAATATACTCATAATTCGTTTTCGTTCCTTTCAAAGTAAACTACCCGATATTGTAGCATGAATCGAACCAAATTAGTACGCCAGTCCGACCGACTCTCGTACGTGCTCTTCCTCTTCGATGGCGTGAAGCATAAACTGGGCGACATCTGCCCGTGAGATGTGCTTTCCGTTCTCCGGTACCTCGTCAATTGCCGTACGATAAGTCGAGGTGCGAGGACCGTCCGTCAATTGCATCGGTCGCACGATCGTATAATCGAATGACGAATTGCGCCATAAGTCCACGGCCCCCCGATGATCACGAAGCGGTTTCCGAAGCATGAACGTAATGGCTTTCCCTGCAAGTCCCGGGATCTCATTGTCGATACCGGCTGAGGCCAAATAGACGACGCGTGAGATGCCATTCGTCTTCATCGCTGGGACGAGCTTGTCCGTGACACTCGCTAAAAAGTCCGGGTCGCTCAAATCCGTTCCGAGACAACTGACGACTGCGTCGTGACCGTGCATCGCTTCCGTTAACGAATCGATGTCATATAAGTCGCCTTCGATGATTTCAAGTTGTGGCGTCCGAATCAGCTTTTTCTGTTCACGAACGAATGCGGTGACATCATGACCGTGCTCGATGGCTTGATCGATGAATTGATGTCCGGTCCGACCGGTTGCGCCTAATACGAATAACTTCATACGGGCAGGGCTCCTCTCTCATATCCAATATATACAGTATACAGCAGTTTCAGAAAAATCGAACATTTCACCGTTTGATTCCAACCTATTGCATTTCTCGTCAGCTCGTCTACAATAAGGTCTATCTTAAATAAATAGATTCGCACTCGTATATCAGCGGAAATATGGTCCGCAAGTCTCTACCGAACTACCGTAAATGGTTCGACTACGGGTGGCGCTTGTCGTATGCTATCGTTGATTTCCATGCGGTTCGTTGCCTCCCGATGAGGGGTGACGAATCGCATTTTTTATTGGAGGGGAAAACAATGAAGCAGTTAGAAGACAAAATCCGTGAAGAGGGTCGGGCCCTTTCCGACCAAGTGTTGAAAGTCGACGCCTTCTTGAATCATCAAGTCGACCCGGTACTCATGCAAGCCATCGGCAAAGATTTTGCAGAGCGTTTCAAAGACGCCAACATCGACCGCATCGTCACACTCGAATCGAGTGGGATTGCGCCGGCGATGATGACGGCGCTTGAGATGGGTATCCCGTTCGTATTCGCGCGTAAACGGAAATCGCTGACACTCCAAGATGATCTCGTGGAAGCGGACGTCTATTCGTTCACAAAACAAGAGACGAATCGGATCAGTTTGAGCCGACGCTTCGTCTTACCAGGCGAACGTGTTCTCGTCATCGATGACTTCCTTGCGAACGGGGAGGCGGCACTTGGTCTGACACACCTCGTGGAAGCGGCAGGTGCAGAGGTCGCAGGGGTTGGGATTGTCATCGAGAAGTCATTCCAACCAGGGCGCGATAAATTGATCGAGCGTGGCTATCGCGTCGAATCGCTGGCACGCATCGCGAAATTAGAGAAAGACCACATCTCGTTCGTGGAGGTCGTTCGATGAATACGTTCAAGACGGCAAGTCTCGGATTTCAGCATCTACTCGCGATGTACACGGGAGCGGCAATCGTTCCACTCATCGTCGGTGGTGCCATCGGGCTTGGTCCAACCGAACTCGCCTATCTCGTCGCAATTGATTTATTCATGTGTGGGGTAGCGACGTTACTACAAGTATGGACGACACGCTTCACCGGTGTCGGATTGCCGGTCGTCCTCGGATGTACGTTCACAGCGGTCGGTCCGATGATCGCTATCGGGAGCGCAAACGGGATCACGGCTATTTATGGCGCGTTGATTGCGAGCGGACTCATCGTCATCCTCATTTCTGGCTTTGTTGGCAAACTTGCACGCTTCTTCCCACCGGTTGTGCTCGGTTCGGTCGTGACAATTATCGGTCTCTCGCTAATTCCGGTTGCGATTAATGACATCGGTGGCGGGATGCCGGGCGAACCTGGGTTCGCATCCATGCAGAATCTCGGATTAGGTGGTTTAACGATTTTACTCATTCTAGTCTTGAACCGTGTCGGGACCGTCTTCACACGGGCCGCTGCCGTTCTCTTTGCCGTACTGATTGGAACGGGGGTCGCCGCTTCACTCGGGCTCGTCGACTTCAGTCCTGTCCGTGAGGCGGGTTGGTTCCAAATGGTCCAGCCGTTCTACTTCGGCACGCCGACATTCGACGTGTCCGCCATCCTCGTCATGACGCTCGTCGCCATCATCTCGATGATTGAATCGACCGGTGTATTCTTGGCGCTCAGCGATATCACGAAAAAGCCAATCGGTGCGAAAGAATTGACGAAGGGGTATCGTGCGGAAGGCGTCGCAACGATTCTTGGAGGGATTTTCAACAGTTTCCCGTACACGACGTTTAGTCAAAACGTTGGACTCGTCCAATTGTCAGGTGTGAAATCACGGCGTGTCATCTTTTGGACAGGTGGGTTGCTCATCTTGCTCGGCTTCCTTCCGAAAGTCGCCACATTCACGACGTTAATTCCAAAGCCGGTGCTCGGGGGAGCGATGCTCGTCATGTTCGGAACAGTCGCCGCTTCTGGAATTCGGATTCTGAGCCAGGTCGACTTTTCGAAAAACGAGAACTTGATCACAATTGCCCTCTCAATCGGTGTCGGACTCGGGATTACGGCAAACCCGGCTATCGTCGCAAACATGCCGGAGTGGCTGCAGTTGTTCACAGATAGCGCCATCGTAGCAGGTTCGTTCACAGCGCTCCTCTTGAACGGGTTCTTCCGTACGATGGACCGCTTCCGTCCCACGACGATCATTGCCGAGGAACGACAAGTCAGCTAGACTGAAGGAAATAGTAGTCTAGGAGGAGTCATAGATGGGGAAAACTGCACTTGTCGTAGGCGCGACCGGCTTGATTGGCCGCGAATTGGTTGAACAGTTGTTAGAAAGTGACCGTTATGATGCGGTCTGGATTGTCGTCCGACGCTCAAAGCGTTGGAGTCATCCGAAGCTACATGAGGTCATCGGATTCGAGGAGATGGATGCGGCGCTTCCACAGATCGACGACGTGTACTGTGCACTCGGCACGACGATTGCGGTAGCCGGCTCGCAGGAAGCGTTCAAACAAGTCGATTTAGAATTACCACTTGAAGTCGCTCGTGTCGCCAAGGCACATGGTGCGACGCGCTATGCAGTTGTATCGGCACAAGGTGCATCGTTGCGTTCATCTTTCTTTTACAACCGTGTGAAAGGGGAACTCGAGAACGCGTTACGCGTCTTCAACTTCCGTCATTTGATTATCGCACGTCCTTCTCTATTACTCGGAGAGCGTGATTCTTTCCGACTTGGGGAGAAAGCGGCCGAGGTCATCAGTCGACCGTTCCAGTCACTTTTGCTTGAGAAGACACCGGAAGTCGCACCGATTCAAGCGCTGCACGTTGCACGTGCCTTGATCATGGCGTCTGAAGAAGGTGAAGGAATCGAAGTGTTGACGTCGGGGATGATGCAGAGGATGAGCCGATGAATCCATTGACGAAGAAACGAACGAAAGCGGTCTTGATTGACAGTGTCATCGCAGGGTTCGTCAGTTATGGCGTAGAACAACTTGTTCGAAAGAAAGTGAAGAGCGAGTTCGTACATGCGGTCGTGACACCGACGCTATTAACGTATGTGATGGAAGCTTGCCAAATGAGTCGAGGAGGACAAACAATCGGCTATAAACTGATGGGGCTTGAATTGAAAAATGATGATGGCACGGCTGTGACGGCGAAACAGGCGTTACAGCGCGCCCTATATCGTGACACCTCGTCAGCAGTTCGTTATTTGAAAGACCGTGCGCATTTTGAACAAGAAGAAGGTTCCGTGTTACCGCACGATGCCCGTTACCATATGCATGTACGTGAAAAGAACTGACCTTTATGGCCAGTTCTTTTTTCAATCCTTGATTTTACTTAAGATGGCTGTCGTCAAGGCGACGATCGTTCCGAGGACGAGTCCGTTAGAGAAGACGGTCGCAAGGAGCGGTGGCAAATCATTCATCGAACCTGGTGGCAGAAGCATTGCTCCGGCGCCGATGACGAGCGGGAGACCGACCGTGAGAGAAGCCGTTGATTGTTTTAATTCAAAGGCTGCCTCATTGATTCCGATGATGATCATCGTCGCGATGAGCGGAGTCACAATCGCATAGCCGACAGCGGCCGGGATGCTCGCAATCAACGAGACGAATGGACCGATGAGTGCTAACCCCATCATGAGGGCGTGAGCAATCAGATGAGGGGCGCGTTGGACGCTCTCCGTCGAAGAGAGGAATCCGGCCGTCCCTGAAATAGCGACAGGACCCGGTGTACCGAAGAGACCGGCCACGATTTGACTGACACCACTGGCGACACCCGACGCGGGAACGTTCCCTTTGATTTCTCGTTTTTCACGAGAACTGACGATGCGCTCGATCAACTTGATATTCGCGAGTACGTTCGTCATGAGAAGCAAGGTGATGACGAAAGCCGTCGGCAACAAGTTCCAATCCCACACCCAATTTCCGAACGGAAGCAATTCCGGTACGAGGAAGAAGGATTCCGAACGAACGATTGGATTCCCGAGGTTGAGTAAGTGAAACAAACCGAATCCGACGAATAGTGTCATGACGAGTCCATATTGCTTGAAGCGACTTTGCTCGAGCGTGAGTGCGAACAAGACGAGCCCTGCCGTCGCGACGGCTTGGACGATGTTGATCCCGTCTTCCGTCACCCCGAAGCCACCTTTAATGACAGCCCCTGATAATTGGAGGACGAGCAAAATCATATAGACGCCGAGCACTTGCGGTGTAAACAGGGAAAGCATGCGTCTCAAGATACCGGTGACGGTCAACAATACACCGATGATCCCGCTCAAGAACAACATAAAACCGAGTGCCTGCAGTGTTTCTTGCTGACTTCCGTATAGGGCGGGACCGATTGATGCGTATAGGGTGAAGACACCCCACCAAATGCCGGCGGGCCCTTCGAGAATCGGGAGGCGATGCCCGAGCATCGTCTGGACGATGCTAAAGAGTGCGAAGATGAAGAGTGAGCGGGATATGAAGGTCATCGTCTCATCTGGTGACAGTTCAAACAAGGCGGCGATGGAGAGTGGTGGTACAATATTTGTAGCTAAAATAAAAATAAACCACTGAATCGTCGTGGTTACATTACTTCTGGTCATGGTGTCCCCCTGATCATGCTTTTTCTTATTAGTGTAACGTTATGATGAAGTGGATGCAAATGGAGGCTATATAATGAAGAAATTCTTTAAATGGGCAGGACTGGTAGTCTTGGGACTGCTTGTCATCGCGGTCGCTGGCTTTTTCATTTGGACACAGTTCACGTATGGACCGACCGATGAAGCGACGCAGTATGCGGAAGAAGGGACCTTGGTTGACAACCGTCTCGAGTTCGGCGACACGGCGAGCGAGGTCGGGGTCATTCTCTACCCAGGGGCAAAAGTCGAGAAAGAGGCGTATGCATATTATGGAACACGATTAGCAGAAGAGGGTGTCTTTGTCGCCATTCCGTCGCTTCGTCTTAACTTAGGCATTTTAGATATCGACGCAGCCGATTCAATCATCGAGGCACATCCGGAGATTGAACGCTGGGTCGTGGCCGGTCACTCTCTTGGAGGTTCAGCGGCATCGGGGTACGCGCTCGAACATCAAGAATTGGTGGAGGGTGTGATTTTCCTCGCCTCGTATCCGATCAGCTCGATGGTCGACAGTGACTTACGCGTATTATCGATCTCGGGTGAATTGGATGGGCTGGCTGTCCCGGAAGATATCGATGCGAGTCGAAGTGACCTTCCTGAAGATAGTCAATTCGTACAAATCGAATCTGGGAACCATGCGAACTTCGGGATGTATGGTCCACAAAAAGGGGATCAGGAAAGTCCTCTCACATCGAAAGAACAATTGGACGAAGTCCTATCCGCAATTCTCGAATGGTTATGAAAAACGTGCGCACCTGCATCGAGGTGCGCACGTTTTAGCGTTGGTCGAGCGAATAACTGATTGCAGTCAACCCGGCTGTGACGAGGGCGACCAATCCGCCGACGAGCGCGAGCGTCATGATCGGACTCGTCGCATAGACGACACCACCGAGAGCGGAACCGAGTCCAATTCCGACGTTACTTGCCACTGGCATGAGTGACGAGGCGAGACCTTTGGCGTTCGGATTGAACTTCTCTGCCAAATCAATCAAATAAATCTGAGTCGATGTCGTCAATAAAATTGCCATGAACGACATGAGTGCGATATTGAGAAGACCGAGCGTCACATTCGACGTCGTCACAAATAGCGCGGCCAGGACGAACGCCTGGACGAGAAAGACGAACCGTAGGCGTCCGATTGGATTGTGACTAGCGATTTTTCCGGCAGCGATATTACTGAAAATCGAAATGAATCCGTATGCGAATAAAATCGGACTGACCCAAGCGACCGGTACACCGAGTACATCTTTTAAAATCGGCACGAGATACGTATACACGACATACGTTGCCCCGAAACCGAACGCCGGAATCAGGAAGGCAATCAAAATGCGCGGATTCGTCAGCAATGTCAATTGTTCACGAAGTGATGCTTTTTCTTGAGACAACTGGTTCGGCAAGACACGATAAATGGCGATCCAGGCGACTGCACCGAGTGTAGTCGTTAATAAAAATGTGGATTCCCAACCTGCCTGCTGTCCGATAAACGTCCCGATTGGAACACCGAACACGTTAGCCATCGTGAAGCCACCGAAAATAAAGGACACAGCCACACCTCGTTTTGCTGGAGGGACGCTTTCACTGGCGACGAGCATGGCGAGCGAAATCAAGACACCTGTGACGACGGCCGTCAACATGCGTAAGACGAGTAACCATTCATAGAGTGGGGCCAGGCTGCTCAACAAGTTCAGAATAGTGAACAGAATGGTCAGACCGAGCATCAATTTACGTTTTGGGAGATGACTCGTCAAGGACATCATGATGGGTGTGCCGACGGCGAAGCTGATGGCGAATGCCGATACGAGACTTCCTGCCGTCGCGATGGAAATGGATAGACCGCTTGCGATATCAGGTAAAATCCCGACGATGACAAATTCACTCGTTCCGAGAACGAACGTTAGTAAGGAGAGGGAAAGGACTAGGATCCAGTCGCTTCGACTGAGCGAGCTCGTCTTCATGTTCAAACACTTCTTTCTATTTCATTCATTAGTAGTTAGACATCAGTCTTCTATCACGTTACAAGATTTTCCCCAAAAGAAAAACCCTTTTCTCCCAAGTCGGAAGAAAAAGGTGAATCAGCGCCAAAACACGGTCGCTTCGACACCGGCGTGGTCGGAGACGACGGGGCCGTTCTCGCCATCGAAGACGACGGCATGACGAGAGACGTGAATCGGTGCATTCGTCAATATCAAGTCGATGCGGAGCGATTTCTTGTTTTCATCCCATCCAGCGATTTTCCCTTGGACGGTCGCATCGCCTTCGCGTTCCGTTGCGAGATGGAACAAGTCTTGGAGCCCTTTCTCCATCAAATAATCGTATCCTTCGCCTCGAATGAAGGCATCGTTGTTGAAGTCGCCGAGTAGAAGCGCATGATCGTCATGCTCGACGTGACGTAGCAGTTCGTCGAGTTGATGCTTCACCGGTTCTTCTTCGTCATGCCACCACCCGAGGTGACACGAGTAGACGGTCGTCGGAGCATCTGCTCCTTCGATGACGGCTTTGACAATCTTGCGGGACTTGTAATTGTCAGGGTCCGTCGTCTTCGATACGAAGAATGAATCGGTCGATAGAAACGGCGTGCGTGACAAGATGGCGACGCCTTCCTCATAAATGTCATATCCGTAATGAGCAAAGTCCCATGTCATGTGATAGGGAAGGTCTAACTCTTTCAGGCGCTCGACGAGGACGTGTGCGAAATTGTTCTCACGGATGTTCCCGTAGAGGATTGGAGCCTCTTTATGTTGATTGACTTCTTGAAGCGCAATGAGATCGTACTCTTCGCTCGCAATGCGTTCGATGATGGCATCAATTTTCTCTTGTTGGCGGTCTTCTAACCAGGCATGACAATTAAGCGTTAAAATGTTCACGATAGTCCTCCTTTAGAAAAAGGCCAACTCTCGAGCGAGTTGGCCGGTAGATTATGCACCGATGACGTCTTGAATGTCTGATTTCAATACGTCGGCTTTCGGGCCGTAGATGGCTTGGACCCCACGGTCTTTCACAATCAGACCCATAGCGCCATTTTTCTTCCATTCTTGTTCGTCAGAGACGAGTGTGACGTCTTTAACGGTCACGCGAAGACGAGTCATACATGCGTCGACATCCTCAATGTTTTCTTCCCCACCGAGAAGCGTGATAATCCCCATGACTTGTTCGTTACCTGTCACAGATGACTTCTCTGTCGTCTCTTCCATGTAGTTCCCGTTACGTCCTGGCGTTGGCAAGTTCATCTTCTTGATGAAAAAGTTGAATACACCGAAGTTGAGGAAGAAGAATACGACAGAAACGAGAACGAAGTTGATCAAATCTTGAAGAAGTCCTGCTTTGACGATCATCGGGATGCGCGTCAAGAGTTCGATCGCACCGAAAGCGTGAACACGTAGGTCGATGATATCTGCCAAGGCGAAGGCAGCACCCGCCATGAGTGCGTAGACGACGTAAAGAACTGGTGCGACGAACATGAACATGAATTCGATTGGTTCTGTGACACCTGTCAAGAAGACAGCGAGTGCGGCTGACAAGAACATCGGCTTGTATTGTTCTTTTTTCTCTGCATCGACGTTACGATACATCGCATATGCGGCACCAATCAACGCAGCGAATGACAAGATGACTTGACCGACTTTGAAGCGGGCCGGAACGACATCAGCGAGAAGCGCGTTGTATGCGGCAGTATCACCAGCAGCACGCAAGTTGACGAGGTCCGTCACCCATGCCAACCAGAGCGGGTCTTGCCCGGCAACGACCGATCCAGCTGTCGCACCTGTTAAAATCGTATACGTTCCACCGAGTTCCGTGTAGTTCATTGGTACTGTGAGCATATGGTGTAAGCCAAACGGCAAGAGTAGACGTTCGAGTGCCCCGTAAATGAATGGGGCGAGTACTGGAGCCGTGTTACGAGATGTGGCAATCCACTCACCAAAGCTGTTGAGCGCCCCTTGAATTGTTGGCCATACAATCGATAGAACGATGGCAGCAACGACTGAACCAAGGATGACGACAAATGGTACGAAGCGCTTCCCGTTAAAGAACGAGAGGGCGTTCGGCAACTTGTTGAAGTTGTAGAAACGGTTATAAAGTGCACCACCGAGGAAACCGGCGATGATCCCGACGAACACACCCATGTTGAGGGCAGGTGAACCGAGTACAGATGTGAAGTAGTCCGCAACGACAAGGTTTGCACCGAATAGTGAATCGATTGTCGCTTCAGGGTCTTGAAGCATGGCGCCGTTGACACCAAAGATGGCTCCCGTGACACGGTTAATCAAAATGAAGGCGAGGAGTGCTGCGAACGCACCACCTGCACGATCTTTTGCCCACGAACCACCAATCGCGACTGCGAAGAGGATATGTAAGTTGACGATGATTCCCCAACCTAAATCTTCAATGATGCGAGCCGTCGTTAATAAAATACCGACATCTCCGGCTGACATTCCAATCAGTTTTCCAATCGAAATCATCAAACCGGCAGCTGGCATAACGGCGATGACGACCATTAAGGCCTTGCCAAGTTTCTGCCAGAAATCGAATGAGATCATTTTTTTCATACTATACGCTTCCTTCCTGTGAGGGAGTTTTGTCTATTTTTATGTTTGCCAATAGTGCAATCGCTTGCATGAATAATTGTAATCGATTGCATAAATTCGTGCAACCGTTTTCGCTATTTTCATTTTTTTCATTCTTTAAACAGATTGGGGTACATAGGGGCAAACTTGTCAGTCGAATCGAATCTAGCTACAATATGATAGGTTGAAGGGAGCGAGAAAGATGGGATGGAGACAGACTACATCTGCTTTGACGAAAGAGGAGCAGATTGAATTAAAAGAAGAGTTGCTACAGAAAGGTGTCTTATTGAAAGAGGATCTTCCTCTCTATGAGATGCTCATGCCGGACCGAATCAAACGGATGTATGAAGTATTAAATATACGAACGAACCATATCACGATTTTAACGGAAGGTGTGGACGATCCACACAACCAATCTGCCGTCTTACGTTCGGCCGATGCGTTCGGGGTACAGACATTACACGTGGTCGAAGGGCGAGCGAAGTTTAAACCGAACTCGATCATCGCCAAGAGCGCAGATCGCTGGGTGGACGTCGTAGAGCATGGCTCCATTGAAGAAGCGATTGACTCCTTAAAAGAAGGCGGCTATCAAGTGTATGCGACGGCATTAAGTGAGGAAGCAATCCCACTCGAAGAAGTCGATGTGTCGAAGCCAACCGTTCTTCTATTCGGGAATGAACATAGTGGTGTGTCGGAAGCGGCACTGAAGCAGGCGGACGGGAACTTTGTCATTCCGATGCAAGGGTACGTACAAAGCTTGAACATCTCCGTGGCGGCTGCGATCTCCTTGTATGATGTCACGACACGGTCTCGTCATATCGTGACGGATGGCTATGAACTGCCTGTCGAGGATCAAGCACGCATCTTTAAAGACTGGATGGTCAAGAGTCTACCGAAACGTTCGCTCGGACTATATAAACAAAAAGGCGTCACGGCTTTCGAACGGGAGACAGGAAATTCGGAATGAACGGCGAAAGGAAAAGACGTACGGAATCTTTGTCCAGAAACTGAAAGGGGATGGAACGATGAGTACGACGAGTTCATTTATCGTAAAAGATGTGACAAACAACTTTAAAGATTTTGAAGAGGATTTCTTCCGACTGTATCGTACGTTATATGGCGATCTCGATCAGTTACGATTTAAAGAGCGCCTGTATCGACACGCCAATCCGTTAGTGTTGCTGGCTTTCTCAGAAGATCAGCTAATCGGCTTTAAGATCGGCTATGAGGCAGAGCCTTATCGATTTTATAGCTGGGCGGGCGGCGTACACCCGGACTTTCAAAAGCATGGCATCGGTCGCAAGCTGATGGACACCCAACTCGAGTGGGTCGAAGCGCAAGGCTTCCATTCGATTCGGACGAAAGCACGCAATACGAACAAAGGAGTCATCATCTTGAACCTCCTTTGTGGATATGACATCATGGGCGCCTACACAGAAGATGGAGAGCCACGCATCATGATGGAGAAACAATTGAATAGTTGAATAAATGCCGCGGTCGTTTGATCGCGGTTTTTTGATGAAACCAATTCGAATGTGTAAACGTACATAAAGAAAAAGGAGTGATTTGGAATGACAGTGTTTGGATTTAGTGGAGATCCGTTTAGTAACTCGATAGGGGATTCATTCTTTAATGGGTTATTTGGCGTGTTTCCAATCATTTTCATGGTTGTGTTCGGTCTGATTATTTTTGCGTTTATCAAATCAGGAATGAACTATTCTAAAACATCAAGTACGTTGAAAGACTTACAGCGCTTCGCCTCGCAGCTCGCCGATGACCCAGACGACGATACGGCCGAACGATTGGCAGACTATTTACGAGGAATCGATTCCTTTTCCATTGAGCGTACACGCATGGAGCCGTTCCGTGTCGCGCTCGGGTGCTATCAACTGATTATGGAGTCTAATTCCATTCGTGAGGAGACGAAAGAGCGGGTCGACCGACAATATAAACGTCTCGGGATTTTGGACGGGGAGAAATTTGCCGATGAAGCACCCCCGCGTAGCCGTTCCTCGTCGAGTCACCACGACATCCATCACAATCACCATAATCACATGTAAAAAGCGAAGGGGTTCCTTCGCTTTTTACATGTATCGTGATGCATCAAATTCAATGTCTGCTTGATGACGGACAGCTTGGATGGCACTTTCGATTCGGATGGCCCGTTTCTTAATGTCACGTGCTTTCAAACGATATAGTTCTGGGTCGTACAAGGCATGTTTGATTACGGCGACCCCGTGTACATATTCTTTTTTCGGACGAAGTGACAACTTTTCATAAAGCCGTGCCTGAACACGTAACTGAATGGCGAGCTCAATCGCTTCGACGAGTGGGAGTGGACCGTCGTGTGTTTCGACGACGGATCGGACGTTCTCTTCTTGAATCAAGCGGTCGAGTTGGCGTAAGTCCAGACGGATGTGCTCAAGTTCCATCTCGATGTCTTGAAGAGAACGGGATTGAATCGTCGGAATGGATTCAGTCGCTTCGATTGAGATGAACGCTACGTTCTCAATCTCTTCGGTCAATGTATCGATTTGCTCATGGAGCAACTGTTTTAATATTAGGGCATCTGCAAGGTTCATATCGATTTCCTCCTTCTGCTTTTTCTAACCGTACCACATCGAGATGGTCGAAAAAAGGTGGATGACATCCTGGATTAGGGGAATAAAAACAAATAGGAAGGAGGCGGGACGATGAAAAAATGGAAAACACAGTGGATGATCGCATTCGTCCTACTCTTGTTCGGAACAGCGACGTTCCTGTATCAGTGGATTGACGTAAGTCCAGGCGACATTCGGGACTACATCATCCAATTCGGATGGTTGGCTCCCTTGATCTATATCATTTTATTCACCATTCGACCGCTCATCCTGTTTCCGACATCGGTCCTGTCGGTCGCCGGCGGTTTGGCATTCGGGATCATACCTGGCGTCATCTATACTGTCATCGGAGCGACGCTAAGTGCTCTCGTCGCTTATTATGTGGCTATCTATTTCGGCGATCGTTTCCTGCATCATTTTGAATCGACGAACTATGAAGCGATTCAACAAAAAATCGAAGAAGACGGATTCTTTTATGTCCTCATCTTACGCCTCATTCCACTCGTCAATTTCGATTTGGTCAGCTACGCTTCAGGTTTGGCGAAAGTAAAGGTGCCGGCGTATCTGTTTGCGACCGTCGTCGGCATGATTCCGGGGGCGTTCGCAAACAATTTTCTCGGAAGTAGTATCGCTAGCGGTGATTGGACGCTCATCGCCTTGGCATTCGGAATCATGCTCGTATTGACGCTCATCGCGACGGTGTTTCGTGAACCGATTAAACGACAGATTCATCGCTATCAAAAAAAGTAG
This sequence comes from Exiguobacterium marinum DSM 16307, assembly GCF_000620845.1. GTDB lineage: Bacteria > Bacillota > Bacilli > Exiguobacteriales > Exiguobacteriaceae > Exiguobacterium > Exiguobacterium marinum. The sequence goes on along the minus strand of NZ_KK211189.1, from coordinate 206,014 downwards.
GCGACCCCACATGGAGCGCCTACTTTTCAATTAACGATTGTCGATCGTCTCAGGGTAGAGGTCATGGTTGAACAGACGATGTTCTGCCATTTTTTCGTATTTCGTGTGCGGTTTTCCGTAGTTGTAGTATGGGTCGATCGAGATGCCGCCACGCGGTGTGAATTTACCCCACACTTCGAGATAGCGCGGCTCCATCAACTTGACGAGGTCTTTCCCGATGACGTTGATGCAGTTCTCGTGGAAGTCGCCGTGGTTACGGAAGCTGAACAAGTACAGTTTCAACGACTTCGACTCGACGAGCTTCTCATCCGGGATGTACGAAATGTAGATTGTCGCAAAGTCCGGTTGATTCGTAATCGGGCACAGGGACGTGAATTCCGGTGCGTTGAATTTGACGAAGTAATCATTCTCCGGGTGACGGTTCGGGAACGCCTCAAGTACGTCCGGTGTGTATTCAAAAATATAAGGGACGCTCTTCTGTCCGAGGAGGGAGAGGTCTTGTAAGTCTTCTGGTCTCATGTTCATTCTCCTTACACGCCACGTTCGTTGGCGTACAATAATGTGTGTAGTTGCGGTAGGACACGGACGCTTTGCCAAGACGGGTCGCATGCGACGTCTTTCCACAGTTGTTTCAAACGACGAAGCTGGGCATCGGTGATATCACCATCAGCACCCGGCTCTGGGTTACCGGCAGATAAATACATGACGTCCGGTGAGTAGCGCTGTTGCACTTCTTTTGCGTAGGCAAGATCCACTTCATCAAAGACAGCGACTTTAAATGTCGTTTGCTCCGGGCGCAACCGTTCGACGATCGCATCGAGTTGTTCCCAGTTTGTCTTCATACCAGACGACGGGGGCTTCGGACTGAGGGTCACGTCGTCGATTTGTGTGATCCAGTCTTGATAGCGGCTACCTTGTGTCTCGACAGCTAATGTGATGCCACGTTCTTTCAACTTCACGACGAGGTCTTCCATAGCCGCGATGAGGAGCGGGTTGCCTCCCGAGATGGTGACGTAATCATACATACCGAGTGCGTCAAGGCGTGCAATCACCTCGTCTGCTGTCAGCATATCCGGTTTTTCTGAACCGTCCCACGTGAAGGCGGAATCGCACCACGAACAGCGATAATCGCAACCGGCGGTCCGGACGAACATCGTCTTTTGTCCGATGGCGCGGCCTTCTCCTTGGAAGGTCGGTCCAAACACTTCAAGAACAGGGATTTTCACGATTCCACCAACCATTCACGGCGGAACTCAGCGTACGACGTCGGCGTTTCATACAAACGGACGAATTCGACGCGGACGTCGCGTTCATTCGGCAAGTGTGTCGCCAACTGTTCAAAAATCCAATAGCACATGTTTTCTGCAGTTGTATTCATATAAGGGAGTGACTCGTTCAAATAGCGATGATCGAGATAAGGCTCAAGCTCTTCTTTAAAGATGGTCTTCAAGTCACCAAAGTCGAGTGTCATCCCACGATTGTCGAGAAAGCCGCTGACACCCATCTGGAGTTTGTACGTATGACCATGAAGGGCACGACATTTGCCGTCATAATCAAATAGATGGTGCGCCGCGTCGAACGTCACTTCTTTGACGATTTGAACGCGATGCGGACAGTAGATGAGCGATCCTTCTTGTTTTGATTCGACACTTGTCGGAGCGAGGAACGGAGCATGTTTCATACGCGCACCTCCTCATAAGCTGTGAGTCCGTTTTGGCGAAGGATACACGCCGGACATTCTCCACAACCTGAACCGATGACACCGTTGTAGCAAGTGAGCGTGCGTTCTTTGACATAGTCGAACGCACCGAGCTTGTCGGCGAGTGCCCACGTTTCTTTTTTATCGAGCCACATGAGCGGTGTGTCGATGACGAATGGATAATCCATCGCTAAATTGAGTGTCACGTTGAGTGATTTGATGAATTGGTCTCGGCAATCCGGGTAACCTGAAAAGTCCGTTTCACATACACCGGTCACGATGTGGTGCATACCGAGTTGTTTGGCCATGACGGCCGCGAATGATAAAAATAGATGGTTGCGTCCATCAACGAACGTGTTTGGGACGTCCGCATTGTCGATGTCGAGATCGTGTCTCGTGAGCGCATTCGATGTGAGTTGTCCGAGTAGGGACAAATCGAGGATGTGGTGTGGGACATCGAGTTCTGTCGCAATTTCTTTTGCGACCTCGATTTCCGCATCATGGCGTTGACCATATGCGAACGTCACCGCCTCCACATGAGAGAATTGTTGTTTTGCCCAAAACAGGCAAGTGGTTGAATCTTGGCCACCACTAAAGACGACCAATGCTTTTTCGTGTTGCATGAAGCACACTTCCTTTTCGCTAGTTTTGATGTCGGAGGAGGTTACGAACTCCGGAGGTCACCCTCAAGCATTTAATTTATCATAAAAAGTCGTTTGACAGGGAGAAAGGAAGCGAGTATAGTAAAAAACATCACTAACTCGCTTTTGTGCATAAAAGCGTTTAAGCGGTTAGGTGGAATAATAAATAATTAGGATATAACGAAAGGAGGGGACGTCGATGCAGATGAAAGGAAAAGAAGCTGTATTCGTCGTGTTAATGAGCGGGATCACCTTGCTCGCACTGATGTTTTTGGCCAAAGCGACGCCACACATGGCGATTTTTGGCACAATGGTAATAGTAGGTGGATACGCGTATTATCGTTCACGCGACTTCAAACAGATTGAAACAGCAATGATCAACGGGATTCGTGAAGCGATTATGCCGGTGTTGATTCTGTTGTTGATTGGGATGCTCATCGGGGTATGGCAAATGTCCGGAACGGTCGCGACGATCCTCTCCATCGGATTAAATACAATCTCTGCTGAATGGTTTTTACCAAGTGTCTTATTAATTACGATGATCGTCTCAACATTCACAGGAAGCGCATTTACGACAGTCGGTACGGTCGGTGTCGCCTTGTTCGGAATCGGGACGGCGCTAGGCATCTCGCCGGCTCTCGCCGCAGGTGCAATCGTGTCGGGTGCGCTCTTCGGAGACAAGATGAGCCCGTTGTCGGATACGACCAACTTTGCCCCGGCAGTGGCAGGTGTCAAACTGTTCGACCACATTCGTTTTATGATGGGGACAACAATCCCAGCGTTTATCATCACATTGATTTTATTCACATTCCTCGGACGCAGTGGTCAAACTGCCGATACGACACAAATCGCGGAAGCACAGGCAGCGCTCGGCGGACGATTTGATCTTTCTTGGCTCACGTTGATTGCCCCTGTTCTTGTCGCAGTGCTTGCATTTCGCCGCATGCCGGTCTTGCCGACGATGCTCGTCGGGATGTTCGCTGGTGTGTTGACGGCTGGATTCGTTCAAGGAAACTGGAGCATCTCGAACTGGCTCGGCGTCATGCAGTCTGGATTCAAGTCAGGTGTCGAGAACGAGACGATTGCGACGGTACTCGATCGTGGTGGTCTTGAATCGATGCTCTGGTCGGTCAGTCTCGTCTTGATTGCCCTTGCATTCGGCGGCTTGTTGCGCGAACTCGGTGTCTTCCAAGCCATCGTTGAATCGTTGCTCGAGCGGTTGAAATCACCAGGAAGTTCGGTCCTCTCGGTCGTCCTCAGTTCAATCGGTGTCAACTTGCTCGCGGGAGAGCAGTACTTATCGATTCTCTTGCCAGGACAGGCGTTCAAACAAGGGTTCATCGATCGCGGGATTGACCCACGCTACTTGTCACGTGCGCTTGAGGATGGTGGGACTGTGATTAACCCACTCATTCCGTGGGGTGTCTCCGGAGCGTTCTTCGCAGCGACGCTCGGCGTACCTGTATTGGAATACGCACCATTTGCGTTCTTCCTTTGGCTCAGCCCGGTCTTCTCTATCATTTTGGGATACGTTCGGTTGGGGAAGCAGCATGAATCACTAAAAATCGCATCGTAAATGAGTGATGTCCTGCCGTGCAGGGCATCTTTTTTGTATGAAGGATACGACTTTTGAGAAAATGGGACAAACGGAGGTGGAACTATGAAGCGACTCGATGTGGCATTTTATGAACAACCGACACTCGATTTGGCCCGCTCCTTACTCGGTCAATATTTGGTGAGACGACACCCGGAAGGCGACATCATCGCAAAGATTGTCGAGACAGAAGCTTATCTCGGTGCCATCGACCGAGCGGCACACAGTTTCGGGGGACGTCGGACGAAGCGAACGGAAGTCATGTTCGGAAAACCGGGACATGTATACACGTATCAAATGCATACGCATACACTCTTGAACGTGGTCAGCGGACCAGTCGGGACACCGGAAGCCGTGTTGATTCGGGCCGTCGAACCGATTCAAGGTCATGAATGGGTTGCGGCGAATCGTCCCGGGGTGAAGCGATATGACCAAACGAACGGACCGGGGAAGTTGACGAAAGCACTCGGAATCACGATGGATTTATACGGACACTCGTTCCAACAAGACCCGCTCTATATTGCGGAAGGTGAGACTGAAATGGTGATCGAGGCGGGTCCACGTATCGGGATTCCGAATACGGGCGAGGCCCGTGACTACCCGTATCGCTTCTTTGAACGCGACAATCCGTACGTCTCGAAGTTCCGTTGAATGCATGCAGTGATGTTTAAGTGATTCATGCCTGTGGAACAGTCCCTATGTGCATAAAACAAACAGAGGGAGTGTTTAGAACATGGCAAAAGTAGCAACGCTCATTACAGATATGTTTGAAGATGTAGAATTCACGGGTCCCCGTGACGCATTGGTGGATGCGGGACATGACGTCGTGACAATCGAGAAGAAAGCAGGCAATACGGTAGAAGGAAAACAAGGAGAGGCGAAAGTGAACATCGATCAATCGATTGACGATGTATCGCCAGAAGATTTTGACGCCCTTCTCTTACCAGGCGGATTCTCTCCTGACTTGTTACGTGAAGACGAGCGGTTCGTTTCGTTCGCCAAAGCCTTCATGGACGCGAAGAAGCCTGTGTTTGCCATCTGTCACGGACCACAGCTATTGATTACGGCGAAGACGCTTGAAGGTCGTGATGCAACCGGATATAAATCGATTAAAGTCGACATGGAGTATGCTGGAGCGAAATATGCGGACAAAGAAGTCGTTGTCTGCCAAAACCAGCTCGTGACGAGCCGTCAGCCGGATGACATTCCGGCGTTCAACCGTGAGATTCTCAACTTATTAAAATAACACGTCGACCACGAGATTCGTCTCGTGGTTTTTTTGTGTTTTCGGGAATAGACAAGTAAGGAGGAGATTCAAGTGAGAAAACGAGCACGTTCACCGAGTTAAGTTCGTCGAAACGTTGTCCGACTAGGGTGGGTTCGTTGGTTTGAAGGGCTGATTCCTGCATACGTGATTGAACGGCTGTTCTGGGAGTCACGGGGCATCTCCATTCAGGAAGTCGTTTATTTAGAGATGGTGTATGCGCTCATCATCGTACTACTAGAAGTACCAACTGGTGTATGGGCGGACCATACGGCACGGCGTCGACTCATCCAAATCGGTGTCGGATTAGAGTGGCTGTCGTTTATTGTCATTTTGTATTCGTTCACGTTCACCGGTTTCTTTGTCGCCATCAGTTGTTCAGCCGTCGGGTCGGTCATTCGAAGTGGGGCAGAGAATGCTTTGCTGTACGAGTCGTTACAGGAAAGTCGCGAAGCGTCGTCATTCGAACGGGTACTCGGGAAACTGAACGCGATTGGGATCGTGGCCGCTGTGATGGCGGCATTGAGCGGAAGTGTTTTGGCTCAGTACCTTCCCATGGAGTGGAACTACAAGCTCTCGATTTTGAGTTTGATGATTGCGACCATCTCTAGCCTATTTCTTGTCGAACCGACTCATCGAGAGCGAGAGGAACGTTTGACGTGGCGGCATTTGTTCAAAGGGTTTCAATTCGTTTGGTCGAAGAAGCAACTTCGGCATGTCACAATCAGTGTTTTGGCAGCGGTGTCTGCCTTCAATTTCATCGATGAATTTTGGCAACTGTACGCTCGCGATGTGTCCGTTCCGATTTATTGGTTCGGTGTCATTTCAAGTGGTTTGCTCTTGATTCAGTTGCCAGGACAGCTGTTCGCAGGTACCATCGTGCATTTTGCGCCTTCAGAACGTTGGTTGAAGCGATTCGGTTGGGTGATGGGTGGCGGGTTTCTCTTCATCGGCTTATTTCCGAGTCCAATCGGAATTGGTGTGATGGGATTGTTGGGACTTCTATATGGGGCGATGGAACCACTCTATTATGGACTGTTGCACCATCAAGTTCCTTCATCCATTCGAGCGACGACGGAATCGTCTATCTCGATGGTATGGCATCTCGGTATCCTCATATTAGGGATTGTCTTTATTGGGGGAACGACATCGTCGCTATTTCTTGCGTTCATACTAATCGGACTTGTCGTTTGGTTCGTTCATGCGACTCACTCATAATCATGACAGGCATGGGCCATAAGCCATGTCTGTTTTTACGTCTTAAGACGGACGAAATGACAGGATATTGAGTGTATGATGAAAATAATCAAATTTTGTACATAAAAAAACAGCACACCCTAATAAGTGGGTGCCCTGTTTGAAACCAATCAATTGAAACGTTCGTAAAGTCTAGAAGAGGTGAAAACATGGGACAAATCGTTGTAGTATTCGGAACGTTGATTGGTCTTGGGACCGTCGGGGCCTTGCTGTATATGACCCGCCTAGCCTATGAATCATGAGAACGGATAATGATAGAAGCGCTCACGTTGGAGTAACTCCATAACGTGGGCGTTTTCTGCATTGTCAATGGCGCGTAGAAGACCTTCCGTCTGAGAACGATGGGCAAAGAGGGAGTCTTTCTTCTGTTCACTTTCTTCCGTCACATCGACGATCACGTGAGGTTGTCCGAGCTCTTCTTCTGTGCGGCGATCGAATGCGACACCTAAAAACTCAGGGCGCGCTTCTCCCATCTCCTGAAGTGCTCGTACGACGGCACGAGCTGTCGCTTCATGGTCCGGGTGAACGGCATATTCTGGATAGAATGAGATGACGGTTTCCGGCTTCACTTCGTCAATCAAGGCGCGGAAACGAGCAGCGAGTGCGGCTTCGTCTTCGAACTCGACGGTTTTATCACGAAGACCCCACATGCGCAGGTCTTCGATTTCCATTATCCGACAAGCCTCTTCTAATTCACGTTTTCGAATTTTAGGGAGTTCTTCACGTGTCGTAAAAATTGGGGAGCCCATGTTGCGCCCCATCTCACCGAGTGTTAAACAGACATACGTGACCGGAAGCCCTTTTTGACGATGTTGAATGATCGTTCCGGCTGAGCTGAACGCCTCATCGTCTGGATGTGGGAAGATGACGAGTAATGGTCCATTCATTGATTTTCCACCTCCGAAGCTCCTTGAGGGAGCGGTTTTACATCGATATGAAGTGCACATGCCAGGCGTCCGAGACGATCGTGACCAGCGAGTAACAGCTGCTCACCATGCACTTCAAAATCGGTCAAACCTTCCACATAGAGCCAGCCATGATCAAGTTTTAATCCGACTCGATAAGGTCCGTTTCCTTTGATTTGACCGATGCTATATTCGATTTTAGCGTTACGAATAAACATCCCGGCATTATGAAAGTCGGGGTCGTTATGTGTCGCATAGGCACCGTTTGTTGTCTCAACATGTACGAAAAGCGGTGTTGCGACGTGACTGTCTAAATATTGTTGAATGTGATTGGGTTGAATTGCTTTCACGTCTGTCCCTCCAATGGAAAGGATGACCCGAAACACGCGGTTCCGGGTCATCTTTTTACGATTGTGCAGCTACTTTTTTGCGGTACCCTGTATGGTTCGTCGGTCCAACGTATTGGTTTAGACGGAATGAGTGACGAACTGCTTCTGTGATAAACTCTTTGCCGATTTCGATTGCTTCATCGACCGTATGACCGTTTGCGAGAGAAGCTGCGATGGCAGAAGAGAACGTACACCCGCCACCATGTGTGAACGCAGGCTTAATTTTTTCACTTTCAAGTAGACGGAATTCGTTTCCGTCGTATAAGACGTCAAACGCTGTGTCGAATCCGAGTTTGCCACCGACTTTAACGATGACGATTTCCGCGCCGAGCTCATGGATTAAACGAGCTGCTTCTTTGATTTCGTCCATCGTCGATGGTGTTTTGTCGAGGCCAGCGAGCATACGCGCCTCGAATAAGTTCGGTGTGATGATTTTTGCGACCGGCACGAGGTGTTTCCGCATTGCGACCGCAACGTTCGGATCAAGAATTTCATCGGCACCTTTACATGCCATGACTGGGTCGACGACCGCATTCTTGATGCCATACTCTTTAATTTTACGCGCAGCGAGTTCAATGATTTCAGGTGTCGGGAGCATACCTGTCTTCACCGCGTCGACTCCGATTCCAGCGAGAACCGTATCGATTTGCTTTTCAATCAATGTCGTATCGATTGGAAAGACTTCATGGTTCCATGCGTTATGTGGATCTTGTGCCACAATGACAGTCAAGGCTGTCATGCCATACACACCGAGTTCTTCCATCGTTTTGAGATCGGCTTGGATACCCGCGCCGCCACTCGTATCAGAACCGGCAATCGTCAATGCTTTTTTCATCGTCATAATCGTTCATCCCCTTTGTCTGTTTGGATAGTTTCACTATAACGACTTTTTCGAATTCCGACAAATTCAAGGATTAAAAGAAGTGTTCATAACTTTTCAGAAAAAACATGCAGGATATTCATCATATTTGGGGAATAATAATGAATAGGGTGTAGACCACTTTATTATTGGCTAGGAGGAAAACGCATGTTAGTGCATAGCTTATGTATCCCAAAGAAAGATGTTGTCACCATCAGTGAAAAGGCAACATTGCGGGAAGCGCTTCATACGCTTGAAGAAACAGGGTATCGCTGTGTACCTGTTTTAGACGAGACGGGAACATTTTTCCGCGGTAACATTTATAAAATGCATATTTATCGTCATGGAATGAACGGGGAAAACATGGATGATAATGTGATGACACTTATTAAAAATACGCAAAAATACGTTCATGAATCCGATGGGTTCTTCGAAGTATTCTTCTCCATCAAAGAATTGCCGTACATTGCGGTATTAAAAGATGAAAGCAACGAGTTTTATGGAATTTTGCCACACGGTAAGATGCTCGGCATGCTCGAAGAGGCGTGGAGTCGTGACACAGGAAGCTACGTCTTGACGATTGCCTTGAGTGAACAAGCGGGGGCGCTCGAAAAAATCACGAAAGTCGTGAACAAGTACACATCGATTGCGAGCCTGATGACACTCGATGCGAAAAGTAAGGTAGTACGTCGGGTGCTCGTGACGCTGCCACCTGATTGCGATGAAGATAAGAAGAACAAAGTAGTCTCTAAGCTCGAACAAAAAGGCTTCCGCATCGTCGAAGTCGAAAATTTGAATAATTAAGTAAAAAATCCTTCCACATCAAGTGGGAGGATTTTTTAGTCAAAGCGTTTCTCCATACGAATATCGGCCCAAAATTGATCATCCCAATAGGTGAAATGCTCGATCCGTCCAATTTCTTGATAGCCACATTTTGAATAGAGACGATGGGCCGCATGGTTGAAGGCAAATACGCCGAGTTCCATACGAGGCGTTTGTTTGGCTCGCAATATCTCTTCTAACAAACGAAGAGCTTCCGTACCGACGCCTTTCCCTCGACCGATGGATTCACCGATGATGAAACCGAGCCATGCCGTACCGGGTTGTTGACGATACAAGTGAGGCGGGTCATACATAACGTTCATTTCTCCAACGAGATGGTCATCTGCATAGATGAGAAAAATGTCATGCGTTAAGAGCCGTTCTTCTAAATCATCAACTGTCATCTCATAATGGGCGGTCAATTCTTCTTCAGAGCGGCTCGGTCGAATGAGATGTACGATTTGTGGGTCGTTATTCCAACGATTGAACGTATTGACGATGTCGTCGGTTGCTGTTGTAAGTGGAACAAGCGAGATATTAATAGGTCATTCTCCTTTCTCGCTTAAAAACATTCGGTTCCATTGATAAAAGTCCTGCTCTTAGATCGGCTTCAATACGTTTAAATGGCTCGGTAAAATCTCAAATGTGAGCGGCAACGCACCGCCTGTGTCTCCATCTGCGTTTACCGGAAGGGAATCAGGCGAGCTTACTTTCACACATTTCGTACAAAATGATGTGACGCTGTCGGTCTCCTTCAGTTTTCCTGTGAATAGGGCGGGTGTTAATTGAAGGGCATCTTTTAGACGAAGTTCTTCAAAAATATAGACATGAAGAAGCCCATCGTTGAGTCGCGCATCCGGTTCGAAATTTTCAAAACCTCCGACTGAGTTCGTCAAAGCGATGACGGCGAGATATGCCTTATTATCAAATTGTCCGTCCTCACTCTCAACCATCAGTTCATATGGGCTATGTTCTCTGAAGGCTTTAATTCCTTCAATCAGGTAGGCGAACGGTCCCCATTTTGTTTTTTCTTCCACACTTACTTCGTCGACCGCTTCGGCAATGAGGCCGATGGCGATGACGTTCATGAAATAACCGTTCTCATATTTTCCGATATCCATCGGCGTCGGTTTGGCATCACGAAGTGCCTCGATCGCTTTTTTAGGATTGCTTGGGACACCGAGTGCACGGGCGAGGTCGTTGACCGTACCGAGTGGGATGATGCCGAAGTCAGGTCGATGAGTGGCTTCGGCCAGGCCGGTTACCGCTTCGTTCAAGGTTCCGTCCCCACCCATCGCAATGACGGCCTGGTAGTGCTTTTCTGCTGCTTCACGTGCGAAGTCCGTCGCATCCTGTTCCTTTTCAGTGAATCGGACATCGACGTGTCCATATCGTTCGCGCAACACCTCTTCGGCATGTGTCGCATGTTGTTCCCCCAACTCTTTTCCTGAGGATGGATTGACGATTAACATGACTGTGTCCATTCCGACATGTCTCCTTTTTCATTCGAATACTGTCCTTTATTCCCGTCAAAGAAAACAGCTACTCCTAAAAAAATCCCCATGTCGGCTAGTTGTTTCGGTCTAACCGTCATGGGGGATTATCGTTTTGTTTAGTAATGACGAAATGCGGACATATCTAAATGACTCGCTTCAGACTCATCGACCGCGAGCTCAATCCGCAAATGTTCATTGAACGGAGAGACGAGGGCACCCATACACGCGACCGGTTCATGATCGGGGACCGGTGATTTACGTTTCGTTTTGACGAATAAATAGTCCGATCGTTTCAACGTCAACAAGAAACGTTCCACGGCATGCGGTTCACGGGTCACGTTTGGCCAAGGTAAATGATTGAATAACAAAAAGACCGCACCTTCTTTTTCGAGCGCATAGTCCGGTGCGATGCCTTCCCGATTCAACAAATCGATGACAGCATGCAAAAACTCCCGTTTAATCGTCAATGAAATTTCGTAATACTCACGCATACGGTCCACCCCTTCTTAAAATCACAATACTACCATTCTAAACGTTTCCGACATAGGCGACAATGAAGAAGTTCCTTGACGAAGAATTTTTCCCGGCTTATACTTCATAAGTCCTGCTATACTAGTGATATATGATGAACGAATTGAGGTGAAACCGACATGATTGAATCCCTTGAATTGAAGGCGTGGGTCGTTCTTGCGCGGACGATGGATGCCATCAGTGATCGTGTGAAAGAAGATTTACGACGCCACCAGTTAAATTCAACAGAGTTCGGTGTTTTATCCGTACTGTATAAACGAGGAGACACCCCGCTACAACAAATTGGGGATCAGATTTTGATTACGAGCGGTAGTGTGACATACGTCATCGACAAGTTGGAGAAGCGAGGGCTGATTGAACGAATCGCCTGTCCGTCTGACCGTCGCGTCACGTACGCCTCGTTGACAGACGATGGACAGACGCTCATGGACGTCGTCTATCCGCAACATATTGAAATCTTCAAAGATATATATGGACCGTTAAGTGATGAAGAGACGGAACAATTGATTACGTTATTAAAACGAGTCGGTTATAACGCAGCGGGCAAATAAAGCCCGTTGCTTTTTTACATAATATCTTGAAATTAAAATAATTGACGATGAGATATACAGATGATATAGTTCTAACTGTTATTGAAAAAGTATAGATTACACAAATGGAGGATTACACGATGACTAAAGTATTATATGTATCGGCTAACCCGAAACCAGCTGAACTTTCATACAGCAAGCAAGTTGCAGAAACATTCGTATCGACACTTAAGGCTGAAAACGAATCAATCGAAGTAGAAGCAATTGAACTCTACGATGTCGATGTACAAGAAATCGATGGAGATGTGCTTAGCGCATGGGGCAAATTCGCGTCAGGTGAAGCACTCACTGACGTGGAAGCGAAAAAAGTAGGAACGATGAGTAGCATGCTCGAGACATTCATGGAAGCGGATCTCTACGTATTCGCGACACCAATGTGGAACTTCTTCTTCCCAGCGCGTATGAAAATGTTCCTCGATAGCGTCCTTATGGCGGGCAAAACGTTCCGTTACACAGAGCAAGGACCTGTCGGCTTGCTTGAAAACAAACAAGCGATTCACATCCAAGGAACGGGTGGAATCTACACAGGAACGGACCTCAACTTTGCGGACGCGTACCTCCGTCAAGCGCTCGCGTTTGTCGGTGTATCTGAAGTCACAACGGTAGCGGTTGAAGGGATGAACCAATACCCAGACAAAATCGAAGAGATCGTGGCGGACGCGAAAGCGAAAGCAGAAGCACTTGCAAAAGAAGTAGCAGGCGCAGTAACGGTATAACCTTGAAGGACGAGTCGATCGACTCGTCTTTTTGTATGCAATTATTTTGGGTATGATACAAAGGGAAAGGGGAGTATGCAATGGCAGATCAGTTATCGAGTCGACTGCTTGGAGATTGGACGGATATCATCCAAGAGGAAATGAAACAGCCCTATTTTCAACAGTTGAGGCAATTCGTCGACCAAGCTTATGAAGAAACGATCGTTTACCCGACCCGAGAAGACATTTGGAACGCATTTATTTACACGAAATTCAGTGAGGTGAAGTGCGTCATTTTAGGGCAAGATCCGTACCACGGACCGAATCAAGCGCATGGACTCAGTTTTTCGGTGCAGGACGGGGTACGTTTCCCACCGTCTCTACGAAACATCTTTCAAGAACTAAAAGATGACGTTGGATGTGACCTCCCGAAGAGTGGCAATCTTGAGAAATGGGCGAAACAAGGGGTCCTTCTCTTAAATACGGCACTGACGGTTGAAGCGGGGAAGGCGGGCTCTCACCGTGGAAAAGGGTGGGAACAGTTCACTGACTCCATCATTGAGCGGCTCGGGAGTCGTGAGGAACCAATCGTATTCATTTTGTGGGGAAATGATGCGAAGAAGAAAATGAAATGGATTGGAGACCAACATAAAGTGCTCACGTCGGTACATCCAAGTCCGTTGTCATCCCATCGTGGATTCTTCGGCTCTAAGCCATTCTCCCAAGTAAACGATGCATTGAATGAGTGGGGAAAACCCCCGATTGAGTGGTGTCTCTGACAGTCTGCGAAAATTCGTAGGCTGTTTTTTGTTGACGCCTTTGTTTAGCTTTGGTACAGTAACTAACAAGACGTCACTTTAGTGCTTAAAAGCATATATGCATAACAGCATAACTGTATAAAAGATAAAGAATTGAATATGTAAGAAAAGCGAAGAAAGAACCGAAGTAGAGACATCTTCCATGGCCCAGAGAGCGTGTGGTGCTGCGAACACGCCCAAAAGATGAATCGAATTACAGTTCCCGAGCTCTCGTGATTGAGCGGTCCCCCGTTATCGGATCAAGTGACTAGATATTCTCTAGTAACTAGGGTGGTACCGCGGCTTTGTCGTCCCTATCGATTCAATCGATAGGGATTTTTTGATTTCAAAGGAGGACTTCATATGTTGACACAATTGATTCCAAAACACCTAGCCCCACATATTTCACCGCAGTTCTACAATGAATACACACCAACGGATCACGCCGTTTGGCGTTTCGTGTTGCGGTTGAACTTGCATACGTTAGAAGGGAAGGCGCATCCGTTTTACATCGAAGGATTGAAACGGACGGGAATGGGACCGGACCGATTGCCGAACGTCGAACTGATGACGGATGAGATGCAGACGGCAGGATGGTCGACGGTCGCAGTGGATGGACTCATCCCCGGTGTTGCCTTTTTTGACTTCCAAGGAAATGGGATGCTGCCGGTCGCGACAGACATTCGGAAAGTCGAGAATATTTTATACAGTCCAGCGCCTGACATCATTCATGAGGCGGCAGGACATGCGCCGATGTTGATGGACCCGACGTTTTCGGAAATCGTTAAACGCTTCGGTCAATTAGGGGCCAAGGCGTTCATGAACCGAGAAGAGCATGCCTCGTTCGCAGCATTGAAACGCTTGACGATTGTGAAGGAAAATGCCAATTCGACCGAACAAGACATCGAGGCGGCGGAAAAAGCCGTCCATGAGGCGAAAGCGCAAGTGACTGGCTTCTCAGAGGCGCAACAAGTCGCACGAATCTTTTGGTGGACTGTTGAATTTGGATTGATTGGTGACCTCGAGCGTCCGATGATTTACGGGGCAGGTCTCTTGTCCTCTGTCGGAGAGAGCCGTCACTGTCTGACGGATGCGGTCGTCAAACATCCATTCGACTTAGAGCACGCGCTACAGACGAAGCAGGACGTGACAAACATGCAAAAAGAGCTGTTCGTTATTCCAAACTTTGAGACACTCTCTTCTGTCTTAGATGAACTAGAAGGAAGAATGGCGATTCGAAAAGGTGGAATTGAATCCGTGGCGAAAGCGTTGGCGTCGGGAAGTCAGTCGACGATTCGACTCGAAGACGGATCAGAACGTGTCGGCATCGTTCGCCACATGACGGAGTCGAAAGAACATACGCTCATTCAATGGGATGAATGCACCATTGTAAAAAGTGGTCAGTTAACGAAACGAGAGCGTCATGGACTCCTCATTGTCCATGATACGGAATCTGCGCTAGACTGCGATGACCTCCTCGGGGACGGGACGACCGTTCGTCAAGCCTGTGCATCTGATCTGCTCCAAGACGTGAACGTTCAGTTAGAAGGACGGACGATTCCTCTCGACTCACTCGAGGTACGTGTCGACTCGCTTCCATCGATCTTCCCAGGAACGACGGTAGACGAGCTGATGGTCATCGAAAAACCCGTAATCATCGAGCGAGATGAACGTGTATGGACGAACGATGACCCGATGTTCAATCGAATTCATCTCATGCGTGCGCGGGGAGAATCGATTGATGGTCTCATTCCAGAGATTTTAACGAACCATCCTGACGCCTGGTTATTACACATCGAGTGTCTGGAACTGGTGAATGACGAAGGACTGAAACAGACATTGATTGAACGCCTTGAAGCATTGCGTCATACCTCTTCATCCCGTAATGAATTGATTGGTCGTGCGTTCGAACTATTGCGCTAACGAAAAGAGGCGACGTTTTCCATAGTAGGAGAACGTCGCCTCTTGTGCATTTATACAGATTGATTTGTCGCTTCGCGTAAGAACGTAATCAAACGGCGATACGTAGAGTTAGCCGCTGGGCGGTCCATTTCGAAGTAATAGTTATGACCGAGCTCGTGCTCATTCTGATCATAAAAGACAGTCGTGACATCCGTCCGTCCTGAAAGAATCGTCGCAAATTCCTTGGCCTGCTCTTCAAAGGAATGGTCATTCCCGTCCGCGATAAACGTTGGGACGAATGTGGCCGGTACATTGACGAGTGGCGAAGCTTCGGCGACAACCGGTAGGGTCTCCCAATTGTATGTGCCGAAGTAAGCCCATCCGATTCGTTTGAACAAGAAGCGGTTTACTGACTTCGATGATTCGAGCCATGCGCGCTTCAAGTCGAGCGGAGCAGACAAGAGGATGGCTCCGAGAATAGAGGACTTCGGTACGACTTGCTCAACTTCGGCAGAAGGCGAATAGTCGTCATTCAACTGGATGCCGACAAACTGTGCGGCGAGCTGTCCACCGTTCGAATCACCCGCAAAGAAGATGCGGTCTAAGTCGAGACGGAAGCGGTCATTGTTCTCAGCGATAAATGAGTACGCCTCCTCGATTTGTTTGAGCGGGGTCGGATACATCACGTCAGGTGCGAGTGCGTAATTGATACTGACGACATTGTAGCCGTTACTCGCAATCGAAGTGGCATATTTTAACACATCCGATTTATCTCCGCCGACGAATGATCCACCATGCACCCAAAAAATCGTCGGCACAGTTCGTCCGTTTCCTTCATAACGAATCAAATCAAACATTCCATTGTCATAAGAAGACAAGTAGTCGATGTCTTTTCGGACAGACGTTTTTTGAACGACTTCCTCAAATTCTTTCATCTCCACTTCGTTCCCCCCTGCGAACGAAGTTTTGATTAAACGTGTCGCTGGTTTAGGAGAAAGTAACACATAAGCCGCTCCTGCGACTGCTGTTCCAATCAATCCGACTCCAGCACGTTTCAACCCTTTATTCATCTTACTTCCTCCCTTTCTACAATCAGAAGCTTATTGCGTGACGAATACGTCCGTCATATATGTCTCGATGACATGAGCGATGCCGTCTTCATTGTTTGACTTCGTAATGAAGTCCGCTTTCCCTTTAACTGTCGTGTTAGCGTTACCCATCGCAACGCCTAGACCTGCCCATTCAATCATCGTCAAATCATTGTTTCCGTCACCGCAAGCGATCACTTCGTCTTGTGCGATACCGAGTTGATTGGCTAGTAAGGCGAGGCTTGTGCCTTTTGTGACACCGGCTTCTGTGAACTCTAAGAAGAATGGTTTTGAACGAGCGACGGCTAGTTTTCCGGCCAACTCTTCTTGTAGCTTCGTTTCAATCGGAGCGAGCGTGTCACCATCCGCGAGCATCAAACATTTGACGACCGGAGCCGTCACAGCTTCTTTAAAGTTGTCGACATGTACGACAGGCATGCCCGTCAATTCACCTTCGATATCCGTATAAGAGTTCGGACGATCGGTTACGATTTCGTTACCGACGTACGTATGAATCGCGATTCCTTCCCGTTCACTGATATCATGGAGATGGGCGACCGTGTCCGGTTGGAGCGTACTTGAGAAAATCTCTTCATTTGTCGCACAATTAATGACCGAGGCACCGTTGAACGATAAGATGAAGCTTCCATATTTCGCGAGCTCCAATTCGCGGGCTGCCTCCCACATCGCAAACGTAGGTCGTCCGCTCGCCAGTACGACTTTATAGCCGCGTGCCTGCGCATCGAGAAGTGCTTCTTTTGTCTTCGGGGAAATCGTATGGTCGCTCGTGAAGAGCGTATCATCCATATCTAATACAATCATCTTGTAACTCATAGTAGTAGGGGGTCCTCCTTCAGAATCTAATGATACAATCCTAAACCTTTTTAAGGTCAATTGACAACCTTGTCGCAAAAACGTAACTATAATGTAGAGAAGTGAACTCTAGAAGAGGTGGAAATATGAATCGAATTTTAGTAGCTGAGGATGAACATGCGATTCGCAGCTTCATTATTGTCAACTTAAAACGAGCAGGATTCGATGTGTTCGAGGCAACAAACGGTCGTGAAGCGGTTACCGCGTTTGATCGTGAACCGTTTGACGTTGTTTTGTTAGATGTCATGATGCCAGAAATGGATGGATTCGAAGCATGTGCCGCTATTCGGGATATCGATGAAAACGTCGGAATCATCATGTTGACGGCACGAACGCTCGAAGAAGATAAAATTGAAGGACTCGGAAAAGGAGCAGACGATTACATCGCTAAACCGTTTAGTCCAGGTGAGTTGGTCGCGCGCATTCAAGCATTATTGCGCCGAGTCGAGAAAGTGAAACGAAAAGACTCGAAACGCTTGAAGTCGGGACCGTTCGCAATCGACCTTGCAGCGAAGCAAGTGACAAAGTACGGACAATCTATTGATTTAACACCAACAGAGTACGACTTGATTTGTCATCTCGTTCAAAATGAAGAGATCGTCTTGTCACGCGATGCGTTACTCGACGCGGTATGGGGGGTCAATTACTTCGGCGATCGAAAAACGGTCGATGTCAATATTCGACGCCTGCGTCAAAAAATCGAAGACGATCCGAGTCATCCGATCTATATTGAGACGTTATGGGGTCACGGATATAAATGGCGGAGACATGAGGCATGAAACAACAGTTAGTCATTCGCATGATGATTGTTGTGACGATCGTCTTACTTCTGCTCGTCAGCGTCTTGTCTTACGGGACATATCGATACTATTACGAGTATGAGTCAGAAGCGTTACTGAGTCATGCGACAACAAGTGCATATCTATATCCTCAAGCCCAAGTCGGGTTTGAGACGCCTAGTGCGTTCTCTGTCCTCGTCCGAACATTCGGATATCCAGGAACCGATTTGACGATTGTCGACCGGAGCGGTTCGATTGTCAAAACGACCGGTCAACGGACTAGACAGGCCTCTTTTTCTCAAGAACAATTACAAGAGCTTGCACGAGGTGAATCGGTCGTACAAGACTATGATGTCGGTGAAGAGCACTATCTGTCTGTCACGAGCCCAATTGTGACAAATGATACGTCAGAGTTTGCCATTAGTTTCACGCGCCCGCTTGAAGACTTGGATACGCTCATTCGCGAAATTTGGATGACGGTCGTCATAATTGGTGTCTTGATCTGGTTACTTGCTCTGTACACCGTCATTCGGATTGCCGATCGCTTCGTCAGACCGATTCGTCAAATGATTGAAACCGCTGATGAGATGGCTCAGGGCGACTTCGATGTATCGGTTGAATCGAATGAGAAACATGAGCTAGGGGCATTGGCTCGAACCCTCACGTATTTAGGTGCGAAAGTGCAACAACATCAATCGACACGGAACGAATTTCTCTCGAGCGTCTCACATGAGCTTCGAACACCTCTCACATCGATTAAAGGATGGACCGAGACGATTCGGGGAGGCGATGAGAAACTGTCTGAAGAAACAGAGCTTGGTTTGAGCATCATCCATTCCGAAACGGAGCGTATGATTGGTCTTGTGGAACAGTTACTTGATTATACAAAAATCGAAGAGAGTCGATTGGTCTTGTATCGTCAGGAACTGGATTTAGTTTCCTTGTTGCGAAAAGTGACGTTGCAGTTAAAGCAGTCACTCGAAGACAAAGACATCACGCTCGTTGAACGGTATCCTCAAAAGTCGGTCGGACTTTTTGATGAGAACCGATTGAAGCAAGTGTTTTTAAATATTCTCGAGAACGCGATTCGCTTCTCACCAGACGGTGGGACATTGACGATTCGTTTCGTTCAATCAGAACGCGTCGCCTTCATCTCGATCATCGATGAAGGTCCTGGTATTTCTCGTGAGCATTTACAGCGCATCACAGAGATGTTTTATCAAGCTCAAGTGACGGAAGGGAGTAGCGGTCTCGGACTTGCGATTTCGAAGGAATTGATCGAGGCACACGAAGGAAAACTGGTCATCGAGAGTGAGATTGGACACGGGACGACCGTGACCGTTTTATTACCGCTCGATCCGAGCGAACTACATTAAAAGGGTTAAACCTCCCGAATTCAGGCTACATATAGATGTATGTAGAATGAGGGAGGTTTTTATGATGGCAAATCAATCCTTGAAGCCGTTAAAAGGAAGTCCGAACGCCGTTTCGACACAAACCTCGATTGAGGAATTGCGTATGTCTCCATTGCCATATGCGGGCAGTCGCGAGCAATCGGTTGAAGCAATCAAGATGGCAATGAATCAATTGTCTCGGGCCGAACTGGTGAAAGAAACAGACGATGGTCTTCATTATGTGGTGACTTCGAAAGTGATGCGATTTAAAGATGATGTCGATTTTCTATTTGATGATGCGACTCAACAAATCGAGTTTAGGTCCGCATCCCGTGTCGGTTATTCAGACCTCGGCGTGAATCGAAAACGGATGGAAAATGTGAGTGAACAATATCGGAGGTTGATTCGATGAAGGATTATCAGTTGATAGTCATCGGTGGTGGTGCCGCTGGAATGACGGTGGCCGCGGGTGCTGCAAATTTAGGTGTGAAAGTAGCGCTTGTTGAAAAGAATAAACACTTAGGTGGAGACTGCCTACATGTTGGATGTGTACCATCTAAGGCGCTGATTGCCGCATCAAAAGAAGCAAATGCGATGATGCGGGCGGCGCGTGTCCTCGGAACAGAGTTCAATGGAAGAGAGCATTACCAAATGTCTAAGGCACGAGTCGACAAGGCACGTGCTATCATTCAAGACCATGACGGGACAGAACGCTTTGAAAAGATTGGCGTGGACGTCTATATTGGAGAAGCCTCGTTCCAAAGTCCGCATGAACTAAAGGTGGGGAACGATTTATTGATTGGGAAAAAATTTGTTATCTCGACGGGGTCGAAACCAACAGTCCCTCCCATCGATGGACTAGATCAAGTCCCATACTTAACAAATGAAACCGTCTTTGAAGAAAAGACGCTTCCAGAGAGTTTGATTGTCATCGGTGCCGGAACGGTCGGACTCGAGCTAGCTCAATCATTCGTTCGACTTGGCTCTCAAGTCACGGTGCTCGAGGCGCAGGAAGACTTCCTTCCGAAAGAAGACAAAGACGTCTCAACGTATTTAAAATCCCAACTTGAGATGGCGATGCGCTTAAAAATCGGCGTGAAGGTGAAACGAGTCGATGAAATCGATGGACGAGTCCGTGTCACGACAGAAGTAGATGGTGAAACGATTGAATATGAGGCGGACAAATTGCTCATGGCGACAGGTCGCGTTCCACGGATTGATGCGCTTCGTCTCGACCGGGCAAACGTTCAAGTGACGAAAGGGTATATCGACGTCTCATCTTCGTATCGAACGTCACAATCACATATCTTTGCGATTGGGGATACAATCAAGACGCTGCCGTTCACACATGCGGCCGGTGAAGAAGGGAAGGCGGTTGTCGCGAACGCACTATTTGGGTTATGGAACAAGGTCGACTATAGTAAGCTACCGTGGATTACGTTCACAGACCCTGAAGTGTTTCACGTTGGCATGACAGAGCAGGAGGCGCGCGAGCATTACGGCGATGACATCGAGACGTATGAAGCGAAACTGTCCGAAGTTGATCGCTTTATCGCTGAGCGGCAAGAGGCTGGTTTTGTCAAAGTCATTACGAAGAAAAATGGAAAGATTATCGGTGCGCATGCGGTCGGTGAATCGGCAGGCGATTGGATGCAAATCGTCGTCTATGCGATGCAACGTGGCGATAAGATCGGGAAGTTGTCTAGGATGATTTATCCATATCCGTCGCGAAGTGAGGCGGTGAAGAAAGTCACGGATCTTTATTGGCGGAAACGCTTGTTTGAAAGTCCGCTCACAGAACTTGCAAGACGCTACTTTAAATTGATGCAATAACACAAATCACCCACTCAAACGAGTGGGTGATTTTTAGTCAGGTAGGGTGATGGTTTCAATCATCTTTGGTTCGCCTTCGGAAAGGTCGACGAGTGGTTTAATTAGCACTTCGACGCGTCGATTTTTCGAGCGACCTTCTTCTGTGTCGTTCGTCGCGATTGGTTTAAATTCACCGTAACTTGCCAGTGTGAACTGAGCCGGGTTCAAGGCGTCATTTGCTAAAAGGCCACGCATGAACGCTGTCGCACGAGCCGAACTGAGTTCCCAGTTTGACGGGAAACGTGCTGTGTTGATTGGGATGTTATCAGTATGGCCGGAAACGACAATTTCTCGTTTTCCAGCTTTCTCTAAAATCTGACTGATGTTTTGAGCAACGTTCCGAGCATCCGTATCGAGTGTCGCCTCTCCTAAGTTGAAGAGGGCACGATCTTGAATCGTCAAGACCAGACCACTCGAGTTGATGGTCGCTTTGATTTGGCTTTCAAGCCCATTCTTTTTAATGTATTGATTCACATCTTCTTTCAACTCATCAAGCTGAGCTAGCTCGTATGTGCGTGGGTTGGCGGTCGTATCGGTTTTATCCGTCCGACTGATATCACTGTTTGAGGCGGTCGAAGCCTGAAAGACGCTGACGCCTCCTGAGAATACTTGGTTGAAAGACTGTGACATTTTCTCAAGCTTTGTCTGGTCGACATTGCTCGATGCAAATAACACGATGAAAAGCGCAAGCAGGAGGGTCAACAAATCGGCGTAAGGAATCAGCCATCCTTCCGGAATGTGTTCTTCATGATCATGCTTCTTTTTGCGCTTCATAGTCAGCTCGCTCCTTTGGAGACAAATACACAGACAGTTTATCTTCTAACGTTTTTGGAGATTCACCGCTTTGAATCGATAAAATCCCTTCAATCATCATTTCCTTGATGATGACTTCACTCTTTGAATACTGCTTGAGTTTATTCGCAAATGGGAACCAGAGCACGTATCCGGTGAAAATTCCGAATAATGTTGCCACGAATGCTGCTGAAATGGCATGGCCGAGCTTTTCAATATCCGATAAATCTTTTAAAGCTGCAATCAATCCGATAACGGCTCCGAGTACCCCGAGTGTCGGGGCGTATGTCCCGGCTTGGGTAAAAATGTCGGAGTTCGCTTTATGGCGTTGTTCCATGTTTTCGATGTCACGTGACATGACTTCCGCAATATATTCAGAAGGCTGACCGTCGATGACCATCATCATGCCTTGACGTAAAAACGGTTCTTCGACTTGTTCGAGCGCCGTTTCGAGTGATAAGAGGCCCTCTTTCCGAGCTTGCGTCGACAAGTCGACGAATTGCGTGAGCAATCCGGATTTACTTGGGAGTTCTTGTTTTTTGAACAAGATTTTAAACAGTTTGGGGACGTTCTGCAGCTGCTCTTTCGATACGGCAATACTGACCGCTGCGGCTGTACCGACAAAAATGATAACCAGTGCGGCTGGGTTGATCAGCGGCGCAACACCTGCTCCTTTTAATATCATTCCACCGACGAGGGTGAGGAACCCGAGTATGAGTCCGACTAACGTGACGACATCCATGTCTTTGTTTTCCACCTTTCCGAAATAAATCAGGACAAAAAAAGCGAGAGACGCTACTCGTCTCCCGCAACATGCGTTCCCGATGATTAAGCGCCGTTTTCATCTATCAGCATTTGAATGCTGATATTTCGTTCTTCACGCTCTATATCGGTTAATACGTCGTATTTTTTTAACAATGCGTACAATTGATTCACGACTTCTTGCTCGAGTGACCAATTGAGTAACTCTTCTAGCTGAAAATAAAGGTGGGCGGGCATACATTGTGATTGGCGCTCCAACCTTCGTGAGACATCCTCTATCGAATGATCTACCGTACTAGGGTCCACGGTTTCATTCAACCTCCTCAACAATCTTAAAGTCTATCTCTCATAATACCAAAAAATCGTGAGGAGCGTTAGAGATACATTTTCTTGTTGGCATTTATTGAGGCGAGGAGTAACATGGGGCTTAGAATAATAGAAGAGAAGGAGATGTCGTGATGCGGCATAGATTGTCAGCGCGTGAGTTGCGCTTAAAGCGAGTCGAGTCACTCTATCGAATCGTATTTGAAAAACCTGCTCGTTTCATTGCGGGCGGCTTCTTACTTGCGATTTTTATTGGGGCAACTCTTTTATATATGCCATTTGCCCAAGATGAGCCTGTTTCTTGGATTGATTGCCTATTCATCGCGACTTCTGCGGGAACTGTGACGGGGTTATCTACGGTTGATATTGGAACATCTTTCAATACATTCGGGGAATTAGTCATTGTTGCTCTTATTCAAATCGGTGGTCTCGGCTTTATGACAATCGCATTAATGCTCTTGAGCGTATTGGGTAAGAAAATCGGATTGAAACAACGAATAATTTTACAGGAATCATTAAACTTAGCAGGACCGGGTGGAACGGTACGACTTGTAAGAAACATTATTTTTACGACTGTAATTGTGCAATTCATCGGGATGTTATTTTTAACGTTTGAACTTTATAGTACAGAAAATTATTCTTTCATCTCAGCGCTACACTATGGTTTTTTCCATGCTGTTTCTGCCTTTAACAATGCAGGGTTCGCATTATTTCCGGATAGCCTGATGTCGTTTGAACAGAACACGGCGATTGTTGTAACGATTGCACTCATGATCATGGTTGGTGGTCTCGGCTTTACGACCATTGCCGACGCGACAGAAGTAAGAGGGTGGAAACGCCTCGCACTTCATTCGAAAATCATGATTCTATCTCTGCTTGTCATCAATGGGATCGCTTGGTTCATGCTAATGATGTTTGAATGGGTATCGAACGAAGGTGCTTTGTATGGACGATCGTTCGGTGAGGCGCTACATGTGACATTCTTTCAAGCCGTGACGACGCGAACAGCCGGTTTCAATACAATCGATATCGCCACGATGGCGCCTGTATCAATCGGCTTAATTTTGATTCTCATGTATATCGGGGCTGGTGCAGCGTCGACTGGGTCTGGGATTAAAGTGACGACACTTGCAGTCATCTTCGCGGATATGTGGGCGTTCATCGCAGGAAAAAAAGAAACGGTTATTATGGAACGGACGATTGATGCGTTTCAAATAAAAAAAGCATACGTCGTCGCAATTTCGAGTTTCTTTTTTATTCTTATAATCACGACACTTGTTATTTTGACGAACGGTCACATTCCAGCGAGTGCCATTTTATTTGAGACAGTCTCGGCATTCGGGACGGTGGGATTATCGCTAGGAATCACCGCGGAATTGAACGATGCTGGAAAAGGTCTGATTATGTTCATGATGCTTCTCGGACGTGTCGGATCGCTGACGATTCTCTTTACCGTCGCGCGACAAGTCGACCGGAAAATTCGCTATCCAAAAGAGAAGATTTTGATTGGGTGAACGATGGTCCGTATATAAGAGTAGGTTGCAATCCTTGTGAATGGGGTTGCAACTTTTTTTAGATTTAGAATAGTCAGGAGGTGACAACGTTTTTTGACAGCCTTCATCTGATTAAATCATTGGTATATAATGGGCTCGTGAATGCAAAATCGATTTAGATTGACAAAGGAGGGTTATGGCTTGTTATCTTGGCTCGGTATGACAAAAGGAGAGGAGACAGGACGATCATTTTTCGGGGGTGTTTCGAAACGAGCGGTGACGCTTGTGTTGCTCTCCTCATTGATGTTGATGTACGGTGTGAAGTCGCTATTGATCTACCTGATTCCCACAGCGTATTTGGAAGATGCCATCGTTGCGGTTCTCCCTGGCATCGTGGGGCTCCTCGTTTCGTTGGCCTATATCCTCGTCCTCGAACGTCTGCTACATGATCAAGCAGTGTCTCGTAACCACGCGGATGGGAACTAAACAAGTGTACGCTCGTTCACAGTGTACACTTGTTCTTTTGGTTCCAGTCATAGTTGAAGCCCTGACGAATCAGGGCTTTTTGTGTGTCATGAAATAACGGACGATCTCCGGTAGATAATCTTGTAAATCTGGACAGACGATTCCCGTCCCGTCGAGCGCACGGATCGTTTGTGTCGTGTCAAAGTGAGCGGGATGTTTAAAGTACTCCAATAGTTCGTGAGGAACTTCGAGCCGTTTAGCACCATTCCATGCAGTAAATGCCGCGTCGGCAACGGCGTGAGGAACGGTCCCGCGAGGAGAACGTTGAAACATCGTCTCATGCAACATACGATACACTTCTCGCGCCCCGTGTGGGAAGGGGTCTGTCAGATGGAACGTTCGTTTCATCCCGTCTGGAGAGTGTGCCAAGAAGGCGGTCGCTTCCACTACGTAATCATAAGGAACGAGATTCACCTCGACGTTTGCTCGACCGATATAAGGCAATGGTCGCATCTGCTGGAGTTGAGCCATCAACTTCAGTACGAAATAGACACCGTCAAACTTTTTCGTTTCTCCTGTTCGACTATGGCCAATCACGATACCAGGCCGAATGATGGTGATCGGCATGATTCCCATCTCACGTGAGACGAGCGCTTCTGCTTCGTATTTAGTCGCTTCATAATGATTTTTAAACTGTGCCCGATGCCATAACTCGTTTTCATAGACCGTTCCCCGACGATATCCAGCGATATAGGCTGTACTGAAGTATACGTAACGCTTTAATTGTTTCGAGCGCTTGGCGAACGCTGTTACATGTTTCGTTCCGAGGATATTGACACGATAACCGGTATCATAAGGAATGCTTAGGTCGTAGGCAGCAGCAAGGTGAAAGACGTAATGCACGTCTCGCTCGATGACGGACCGCATAATCGGATCAAGAATCACTTCAGGCAACGTGATATCAGCCTCCACTAAGACGAGCTGACGAGGCTCGAGGGATGTCGTGGACAGCAACGTATCCCGTAGTTCTTCCGCTTCACGCTGTTGGTTCGGAAGATGTAACGCATAGATCGTTCCGATTTGGTGAGGTAACGAAGCGAGGTGTTCAATTAATTTTCCTGCTAAAAATCCAGGGAATCCGGTAAAGGCATAATTGTTCATGACGTTTCCTCCGCTAAGTCTAATGTGAATGTAAAAGTTGATCCTTTTCCGATACTCGATTCTACTTCAATGCTTCCGCCGTGTGATTCGATAATTTCTTTACAAATGGAAAGACCGAGACCGGTCCCGCCGATTTTACGCGTATCCGAATTGTCGACCCGGTAGAACTTTGTAAATAATTTCTCGAAAGCGTGCTCAGGAATACCGATTCCGAAGTCCCGAATGGATACATGAGCCTGGTTGTGGTCTTGTCGGATTCGTACTTCGATTTCTTGTTCGTTCGGCGAATACTTGATGGCATTTGAAATCAAGTTGACAAGTACCTGTTCAATCCGGTTTCGGTCAGCAATCAACAGCATGTCATTATCGGCATTGTCGAAATGGATAGCGTGGTCATTCGTTTCACGGAAGCGTTCAATCACTTCTAAGACGAGTTTATTCAAAGAAAAATGATCTTGTTTATATTCCTGATGCCCATCCTCCATGCGTTGAATGTCCAAAAAATCGTTTAGTAAAGCAGTCAGCCGTTTGGCCTCCTTCGCCATCGTCTTCAAGAACCGTTCTCGTTTTTCAGGTGTCAAATCACGTGCGAGCATCAATTCGATGTACCCTGACAACGAGGAGAGTGGTGTTCTGAGTTCATGTGAGACCGTACTCACTAATTCATTTTTAATCTGATCCATTCGTTCTTCTTCAGTCCGGTTCCGGAACACGAATAAGAAGCCACTATCCATACCGAATTGTCGCTTCGTATCCATAATTGTCCCGTACATCTCGTAATATTCTTCATCCCGGTCGCTCGGCTGTGGGATGGAGAAGCGCATCGACACCTCTTGAGCCGTTCCGTCGAGAAGTTGGTCCATCTTGCGTAACATTTCGCTTCGATCACGTGGACGGAACGTAGAGAGGAGCGGGATACGTTCCTGAATTTTATTCGGAGCGATTCCAGGTAAATCCATGAGTCGTCGCGCATGGACGTTCATGAACAAGACACTCCCGTTCGATTCGGTTAAGACGAATGCTTCATTCGACGCTTGCAAAATGGATTGAATGACATCCCGTTGACGGGCGATTGCATTTTTTTCACGTTCGAGCATACGCTCTACTTTTTTACGGTCACTGATGTCACGCATGACGGCTACCCGTAACGTTTGACCTTGATACGTCACTTCTTTCGGATATACTTCCATTTCTAAGAATGTCCCATCTTCTCGCCGTCCAATCACTTCATAAGGGGTTTGAATATGGTTCCGAATGCGTCTCAGTACGTCAGCCCGGTACCCTTCTGCGATGAACTCGATGGTTTGGCGGCCGACCATCTGTTCGGCAGGGATTTTAAAAATGGATTCCGCCGCTTTGTTCGCATCGAGAATCATCCCATCCTCATGAAACAGGACGGCTTCGATGACGGATTCGGCAAACATACGATAGCGTTGTTCTTTATAACGCAGCTCTCGTTTTAATTCGATCTCCGGGCTCACATCGAACACAAAGAAAAAAAAGCCGATGAGTTGCTCTTGCTCGTACACCGGATGCATGAATAGTTTTCCGATGAAATGTGTCCGGTCCTTACATTGAAACTTCCACTCCCGGTCTCCTTTGTCGAGAGCAAGGCGCAGCATTTGTTCAAAAGAAAGCAGCTGTTCCATTTCGTCCTGGTACGCGGAGCGCTTCTCGCTCAACTCTCTCGATTCAAATAGAGCGAACGGAGTCATTTCATAGAGCACTTCATGGGGTGCATAGCCGAACAGTTCTGTTGCGCCTTGATTAAATCGAGTGATTAACAGATTCGCATCCGTCATAATCATCGCCATATCGAGTTCTGTGTGCATCATCGCCTCAAAGGCGTTATGCTGAATCGTCACGCGTGTATCGTGAGGGAGAGGTTCGATGGAGAGGATATAATTATCTTCCCAAGGGTTAGCGTGCACACGCATCGTCGGTAGTTCATACATCCAAGGAAGCCCTTGTTCCATGCGACGAGACAATTCCATCGTAATCGGCGACTGGTTGACCATATGGAAAAGGTTAGCACGAGTCTGCAGATTCTCTGGAAATTGCTCTAGAAATGGGCGGTTTGCTTGGACGATTGTTCCATCTTTCTGTATTAAAGCAACCCCATAAGGTAGTGCATGTAGTAACTTACTTTGGAGATTGGCGTGATTCTCCATGAACGATCATCCCTCCTTCGTCGGTGTCAGACGAGCATATCTTTTATATCATTCGACATATCCCCCTTTCATTTCCTGCCCTCGAAACGGTAAAGTGAGAGAGAAGACTCAGAAAGGAAAGATGGGGATGATTGGATTACTCATTAGTATCATCGGTGCCATTAGTTTATGGTGGTTCGAGGCACCACTTTGGAGCAGTATTTTGCTTCTCCTGCTTGGAATCGGGTGGTTTGTTTGGAAGATTCGGTTGTCAACGATTGATCGAATCGATCGCATGGACGGTCGAGAGTTTGAACTATTTTTAGAAGAAGTGTTCACAGCACTCGGTTACACGGTCACCGTGACACCTGCATCCCGAGACTTTGGAGCTGACTTGTTACTGAAGACGCCTGATGGATGGACGATCGCGATACAAGCGAAACGATATGAAAAGGTGGTCGGACTTGAAGCTGTTCAACAAATTGCGGCGGCAGTCCCGTACTATCAAGCTCATGAAGGATGGGTCGTGACGAACTCGACTTATACGGACGGTGCGTATGAATTAGCGTCACCAAATCAAGTTCGTTTGATTGCAAGAATGGAACTTGAAGAACTCTTAAAAGAAGCGGGATATAAGCGATAAGAATAGGCCTGTTCACAAGTTCGACAGAATCCGGAATAATGTCGAAAAAAAGGGGTTGTCTTTTTCGTTAAACGATGCAATAATCATCTTCGTCATATGAAATATGTAGTAGTTGAAACGAGATAAAAACTACACAGAGAAACGATTGGGGTTTTAAGAAATACCCGACCGTACACATAAAAAAAACACGGTTGGAACGTGCTAGGAGGAAAAAGCGGTGCGCAAATTAATTTATGTAAAAGGTTGTGTCTTTACGCAAGGTGAGGCGACCATTTATGATGAGACAAATGATGCGATCGGATCTGTTCACCGCGACGCGGAAGGCAGCGTCCAAGTACACAATTTGTCTGGACGACAGATCGCTCACGGGAAGTATATTCCGAACTGCCAAAAATGGGTCGTGATGAACCATGACGGGCAGGCGATCGGTCAATTGAAAGATAAGTTCTCGTTATTCGGGAAAAAGTGTGAGTACAATGTCTATGAACGCGGACTCTTCACGATTCAATACGATGTGGAACGTCATAAGTTCAGTGTCCGAGACAAAGCAGGTAAGCTTGTCGCCGAGCTACGGAAACAAGAAAATGATACGTTCTGCCTAACGAAAGAAGCAGACCAACTATCCATGTTCGAACTTCTTTCTGTTTTAAAGACGTTAACGGTTAAATCGCGGATGCCGCTTGCAGTATCTGTCTCATAAAAATGACGAGCACCGGTCGAGGGGACCGGTGCTTTTTTGATGCCACGACAAAACCGCTTCATCAAATGAAGCGGTTTAAATAGTGCTTCGCCTCGAGTTCGAGTGTCGTCACCCGATGTGCGTATAGACAGAGCTTCAAAACGTGGACGATATTCGGATGGGTATATTTCGTCTTTTCAAGTGAACGTTTTGCCCGCGTATCGAGAAGATCGATCGGGCTTGTGGACTTCGCATATTCCGCATACAGACGATAGAAATCAATCGGGGTGATGAAGTCGTCTTCGTCCCGGTCAGGGTTGTTGAAGATGAGCGCCAACAAGGAACTCGTCTCTTCCAGTGAAAAAAGGTGTTTCAAGTCATCAAGGAGATAAATGATTGCCGCTTGATGCAAGGAATACTTTTTACCGATTCGTGGGACACCGATGATTTTCCGGACTTCACGCTTCGTCCAGTTTTGAATTGTCGTCGCAGAGAGATGTTCTCCGGTCAATGCGTTCGCAAGTGCGACGATTTGGTTGATTGATAAGCCGTTCTTTTCAATATGAAACAAGTGGATTTTTCGAAGCTCTTTTGGAAAGTGCTCACGTACGTCCTCGGGGAAGAGGGCGATGGCTCGCTCGATTTCTCCGACCTGCATAAAATGAAGGCAATCTGCCAAAGTTTGAATTGAAGTTGCGTCGCGCATACGGCCACCCTTTCTATCGCCAACATCGTACGTTGGCTATACAGTCATTTGACCTCATTCTACCAAATGTTTGAAAAGTAAGCTAGGATGGGCACCGATTAAGGTATAATGACGGTATCATATACACTCTGTACATAAAGGTGGTCAAGCAATGAATGAATGGATTAGTTCAATTCTTTCGATCGTGGTCGTCCTCGTATTTCTCGTAGGACTCGAACAAGTTGGGAAACGTCTTGGATGGACAGATGAAACAATTCGAAAAAGTGTACATATCGCAGTCGGGCACTGGTCTCTTTTAGCGATTTGGTTATTAGAGTCATGGTACGTTGCGGCAGTCCCGCTTATCTTTTTTACCTTTGCGAACGCGATCTTGTTATACAAAAGTCCATCGCCGGTACATCAAACGGAAAGAAAGTCGCTCGGGACAGTTTATTATCCAATCGCGTTACTCGTTATCCTCTATTTTTTCTTTGAGTCAGAGCCGATTGCTTTTTTAGCCGGTTCACTCGTTCTCGCATGGGGAGACGGGATGGCTGCACTCATCGGACGGAAATACGGCACAATCACTTATGACTTATACGGCCAAAAGCGTTCCTTCCAAGGAAGTGTCGCGATGTTCCTTAGTTCATATGCGGTCTTATTTTTATTGTTTTTGTGGAATGATATCGTGATGTGGCAAGTGGTAACTTATGGGTTTATTATTTCCATCATTGCAACGCTGACAGAAGCGATATCGTATCGAGATTGGGATAACTTTACAATCCCCATTGTAGTTGCTATGGCCACATCACTATTGTTATAAACTAATTGCTAATTTGTAAGAAAAACGTTGCTTGTCACGCCCGGTAATCATTTGTATACTGTGTTTCGTACTGAAACCATTCAGGGACGTGCTCGGGATGAATGAAATGGGACCGAACACTGATTAAATAGAACGTAAAGGATTGAGTGAACGCATGAGCTTTTTACAGCAACTTCAAAGTATCATTCCGACCGAGCGCGTCCTTCAAGACGAGCCATTGTCGGCGCACACGTATACAAAACTAGGTGGAAAGGCAGATTACTTCGTAGCACCACATACGTACGAAGAAGTACAGGCCGTTTTAGAACTAGCCCATCAGGAAGCGATGCCATTTATGGTTCTTGGGTTCGGTTCAAACTTGATTGTCCGGGATGGGGGAATCCGCGGAATCGTTTTAAATTTGAATGAATTAAACACGATTCGTCGT
Organism: Exiguobacterium marinum DSM 16307; assembly: GCF_000620845.1. Lineage (GTDB taxonomy): Bacteria > Bacillota > Bacilli > Exiguobacteriales > Exiguobacteriaceae > Exiguobacterium > Exiguobacterium marinum. Next base: position 174,163 of record NZ_KK211189.1, on the reverse strand, counting down.
GATGGCGATCAAATGATTGCACAAGCTGGAGCAGCGATTATCGATGTTTCTCGTCAAGCACTTGCAGAGAGCTTGTCTGGTCTTGAGTTTGCTTGTGGTATTCCTGGAACGGTTGGTGGTGCGGTCTATATGAATGCTGGTGCATACGGAGGAGAGACGAAAGACGTCATTACGTCTGCGACGGTATTGACACCGGAAGGCCAAGTACTTCATTTGTCAAAAAACGAACTGGAACTTGATTACCGGACGAGTCGTGTATCTAAAGAGGGATTGATCGTATTAGAAGCGACGTTCGAACTCGAACCGAAGAACTACGAAGTGATCAAAGAAGTGATGGACGATTTGACATATAAACGTGAATCGAAGCAACCGCTGGAGTATCCTTCATGCGGCAGTGTATTTAAACGCCCACCTGGCTATTTTGCCGGCAAGTTGATTCAGGAATCAGGTCTACAGGGCAAGCGAATCGGAGGAGCAGAAGTATCGCTCAAGCACGCCGGATTTATCGTCAATATTGACGAGGCGACAGCGACAGAGTACATCTCGCTCATTCGTCACGTCCAAACGACCGTCAAAGAAAAGTTCGAAGTGGAGTTAGAACCGGAAGTGAAAATTATCGGGGAAGACATCACCGTTGAGAATGCATAATGAAAGAAGGAATCGGACGAATTCGTCCGATTCCTTCTTTCATTTATAACAAAAAAGCAACGAGAACGGGCATCTCGTTGCCTTAGATTTATGCTTGTGTTTGTTTTGCGACCGCTTCATGAGCAGGAACGAACGGATATTCCAGATCACGAGCGACCGCTTCATATGTGACAGTCCCTTTGATGACGTTTAAGCCTTTGAGAAGTGAACCATTTTCAAGAAGTGCTTGGAATACGCCTTTTTGTGCACATTCAATGATGTATGGCATCGTCGCGTTCGTCAGACCCATTGTTGATGTGCGTGGTACTGCTCCCGGCATGTTAGCAACGGCATAATGCTGTACACCATAACGTTCATACGTCGGTGCATCATGCGTGGTGATGTGGTCGATTGTCTCACAAATGCCTCCTTGGTCGATCGCGACGTCTACGATGACAGAGCCTGGTGACATTCGTTGTACCATTTCTTCTGTGACAAGCTTAGGTGCTTTCGCTCCTGGAATGAGGACAGCCCCGATGACGAGGTCACTCTCAGCCACTCGTTTGGCGATATTATATTTATTTGAGATTAACGTGTTGATGGTATTTCCAAACAAGTCATCGATTTGACGAAGACGAGCAGGGCTAATGTCCATCAGCGTAACGCTTGCGCCGAGACCGATTGCGATGCGGGCCGCGTTCGTTCCGACGACACCGCCCCCGATGACGGTAACATTCGCACGAGGCACGCCTGGTAATCCTGACATTAAAATTCCTTTCCCACCGTGAGGTTTTTCAAGGATTTGTGCTCCGATTTGGGCAGCCATCCGACCTGCCACTTCACTCATTGGTGTGAGAAGTGGTAACGTCCGATCGACCTCTACTGTCTCATACGCAATCGCTGTTATACCTGAATCGACGAGCGCTTTCGTTAACTCTGGCTCCGCCGCGAGGTGTAAATACGTGAAGAGCGTCAAATCAGAACGGAAATATTGATATTCCGACGGCTGCGGCTCTTTTACTTTAAGTGCGAGTTCGACGCCTTCCCATACTTCTTTCGCTGTTTCGACGATTGTTGCACCTGCATCGATATACTCCATATTCGTGAATCCACTACCGAGTCCGGCGTTCGTTTCGACGACTACGTCATGACCAAGCTCTGTTAGCATAAATGAACCCATCGGTGTTAATGCCACCCGATTTTCGTTGTTTTTAATCTCTTTTAATACCCCGATTTTCATGGAACATTCCCCTTTCATTCCGTTGACACAAATTGTTCACACCCCTAGTATAAATCCAATTGAAAGCGCTGTCTTTATCATGGATTCTAAAAACGAAGACGTTCGCTTTGTGAAAAAACACAAAGCGAACGTCTAGTCTTCTAATCGATATTGACCAGCTTTGATGGCCAAATAAATCATAGCTCGTTCCGGTAATGACACTTGAGTGATATTCGTCAACTCTTCGATGCGTCGAATCCGGTATAGGACGGTATTCGGATGGATGTGTAGGTGGGATGCGACTCGCTTAACATTGCCTTCGAAATAAAAATACCATTCGAGTGTCGTCACAAGTTCGGTCTGATGGGACGAATCGTAATGTTGCAACCGCTCGATGGTCGGATGGGTTTCAAGTCGGAGCCCGATGCGCCGTGCGAGCTCTGGGACAAGTTGATAAATTCCAATCTGTTCGAAAGCACGGGAAGTCGAGAGTTCGAGAGGGAACTTGCGACGCAATGTCGTGACGCGTCTTGCTTCTTCGGCTGCGTCGTATAACATGTCACTCTCAAAAAAGCGTCGACTGATTCCGAGTCGTGGTTCGGATTCGATAAATTTGTCTTGAAGTAACTGTTCGAACCGTTCCGCCCAAGCTAATAATTCCGTCTCTTCATCGGACAGCTCAGACTTCATATAGTGCCAGACGAGTAACTGCTGACCATCGATGGCATGTAAAACGACTTCGATTGCCTCTTGAGTTGCGAGCACATAATGAAGACGCTCAGCGAGTTGAGGGGTGATCGGTTGGGTACATTCGATGATTGTTAGACGACTCGCGACCGCGATAGGTGCGAGTTCATTCAATCTTTCGCGATTAGAATCGGAGAGCGACGAGGAAGCAAGGACATCTAATAAAAAACGTTCAAGCTCGGCACTGATACGACGTTCGTGCATCGCAATTGTCATGAGTAGTTTCTTGGCGATTGTCGCTCCTTCTTGTAGAATTGCCAACTCTTGATTGGTGAACGGATTTGTGCGAGCTAAACTCCAAATATAGCCGAGTACTTCATCATGTTGTTTGATGACGATTGCCGCGCGTTCCCCGAGACCGATGGAGAGCCGCGCTGGGATGACAACGGGTTCATCTTGGACGATGACTTCTCTTAAAATACCACTCTCCCATAAATCTTCGATCACGGCTTCAGGTACACGACGACCGATAATGGTCGCGATTCTGGCCGGGTCGGTCGAGTCGGGATGGGTACTATAGGCGAGTAATTGGTGATAGCGATTTTCAATCGTAATAGGTGCTCGAATCGCTTGGCCAATCGCTTCGGCGAGTGTATCGAGTGATTCATATGATTTCTGCAAAAAAGGCATGTCGATTCCTCCTCACTCTGAGTATACCGTCTTCTTTGTGAAACTTCACAAAAAGAATCGAGAGTGTGAGAAATGACATACCTTTAACGATTAAATGGGAAAAAACAATCCAACGACAAGGCCGAGTAAAGCCCCGATGATGACTTGGAACGGCGTATGTCCGACGAGCTCATTCAAGAGCGGGGTTTCATGTTTGATCCCCTTAAAGTAGTCATTCAAGAGACGAGCTTGGAACCCGACCGCCTGGCGAACTCCGGTAGCATCATACATGACGATTGTCGCAAAGACGACGGCGAGTGCGAACATACTCGAGTCAATCCCTTCTGCACGACCGATTGCCGTAGCGAGAGCAACGACAGTAGATGAGTGTGAACTCGGCATGCCGCCTGAAGCGAACATGATTTCAATTTCAAAATCTCGTGTTTTAATGAGTTCAGTTACGAGTTTGGCCGCTTGGGCGATAAACCAAGCAAGAATCGCAGCGAGTAAAGGTTCGTTAAACATGCAAGTATTCACTTCCTGTCTGACATAGTACCTTCACTATACCCGAAAGCGTCTCAGATTATACGTTAAGATTTCGTCAAAAAAGGTGCCGCGGATGAGTCATCCGTGACACCTTTTGGTCGATTTTTGTTACCCGACTACTCCTTCAGTTTCCTGAAGTTTCTCTGCAATATTGTCGATGATATAACGGTTGCGTGGGTGTTCTTGACACTCTTTTGAGCATGAACGCATTTGTTTCGGTTCACACTCTTCACAACAGAAATGTTGAACGTTGCACTCCGGGTTGGCACAATTAACGTAACGAACCGTTTCTGTCCCGCAATGCATGCAATGTGAGACGACAGATGGGTTCACCGAGTTGACAGGGACGTTGATGCGCTCATCGAAGACATAAAGCTCACCGTCCCAGTTCTCTCCTTTTGTCGCTTCGTCTTTTCCATACATCGCGACACCACCTTTTAAGTGGAAAATGTTATCGTGACCTTGGTCACGCATATATGCTGTAAATTTCTCGCAACGGACGCCGCCGGTACAGTATGTGAGAAGAGTTTTCCCTTCGTAGAGGTCCTTGTTCTCTTCAAGCCATTCCGGCATGTAACGTGAAGCCTCTACATCAATTTTGATTGCATTTTTAAAGCGACCAAGTTCGTACTCGTAGTTGTTACGAACATCGAGGATGACGACATCATCACGGTTCATCATCTCTTTCCATTCTGCTGGTTCTAGGTATGCTCCGTGTTGTTTCGGCACATCAAACTCACCATCAAAGCGCCACGTCACGAGTTCTTTCTTGTGACGAACAAAAATTTTCTTGAAGGCATGCTCTTCGACTTCATCGATTTTAAACTCAATATCGCTGAAGAGTGGGCTTGCTTTCAAATCATTCATGTATTGCTCGGTTTGTTCCCATGTACCGGAGCACGTTCCGTTGATTCCTTCAGAAGAAATCAGGATACGCCCTTTAATACCGAGATCTTTACAATACTTCAAATGTTCTTGCGTGAGTGTTTCTGGGTCTTCGATATTGACGTACTTATAGTACAGCAAGACCCGCATTGGTTTTGTTTCCATGTTATGTTGCTCCCCTGTGTTCAGTTTTTTGCAGGAAAACGAACGTTGGGTTGTGTCGTTCGACGAATAGACTTGCCTGCAACCACAAGTCCATTATTATATGATAAATATCACGACGGATTTTCGCAAATGGTTTTTAATTTTTTTTGATGAATGCAGGGAGATGCGTCTTCTAAATCGAATTCGGGTAATAGAGTAGTAACGAAAGTTGAAGGTGGAACGACTATGCTCACTTCTCTCCAACAGTACATTATCCAATTGATTGAGTGGCTTCAGAGTTTGCCTGGTGGTCCTTGGGCTGGTCTTGGTGCTCCATTTTTAGAAGCAATCTTCCCTTTTCTGCCACTCGTCTTAATCATTTCTGCGAATGCGGCGACATATGGCTTTTTGTTAGGTGTTCTCTTGTCGTGGATCGGGAGTCTTCTCGGAACGATTGTCGTCTTCGCGGCCGTCCGGTACATCTTCCGAAAACCGATGACACGATGGCTTGAGAAGCATAAGACGGCGGTATATTGGTTAGAACGAATTAATCACATGAGCCCGATTTCGCTCGGGTTCTTATATTCACTCCCGTTCATCCCGGTCAGTTTGATTACCTATTTACTGGCGCTCATCCAAATGAAGCTCCGTACGTTCATATTAGCAGCGGGATTTGGTAAACTGCTCGTCGTCGTCATTTTCTCTGTCATCGGAGACCAGTGGGAAGAATTTATTCAAAGCCCGTTTCGCTTGTCGATGCTCGGTCTGCTCTTAGTCATACTATGGGCCATCAGTCGAGGACTTGAGGAAGTGCTCAAGCGACGGGCGTTCAAGAAACGGAACGAGCAATTGAAACAAGAGATGGTGACCAAACGACAAACACCCCTTTGAGAAAGGGGTGTTTTCGCTTATGACTGTTTTTTAAAGCGCGGGAAGTTGAAAGCAATGGCAATCCCTCCGCAAATAAAGAGGAGGAACGGATAGAACATGAACGGGACGAGGTCAGGCGATGCCGTCTCCGTCAACTCTGCGGCAATGAGGAGTTGTGCTCCGTATGGGAGAATCCCTTGTACGCCGCACGAGAAGATGTCGAGCACGCTAGCAGACTTTTTCCGTTCGATGTCATATTCGTCTGCGATGTTCGCTGCAAGCGGTCCGGCTACGAGAATCGAAATCGTGTTGTTCGCCGTCGCCACGTTTGTCGCACTGACAAGACCGGCGATACTCCATTCAGCACCGGCCCGTTTTTGGATGCGTGACGTCAAGGCATCACGTAAATATGCGAGACCGCCGTTATGTGAAATGAGTCCGACAAGTCCGCCCATGAGTAACGTCAAGAACGAGATTTCGGCCATGCCGATCATTCCGTCCGCAATGGCTGTCACAAACGCTGTCACAGATAAGCTTCCGTCAAGTAGACCAATGATACCCGTGAGCGTAATCCCACCTAACAAAACGAGAATGACGTTCAGTCCTGTTAACGCTAGTCCGATCACCGCGAGATACGGAATCAGTTTATACCACTCAAATGCAGCGACATCGACAGTCGATTCACCGTTCGATAAGACGGCGAGTAAAATGGTCGTGATGATTGCGGCCGGTAACACAATCCAGAAGTTCGTTCGGAACTTATCACGCATATTCGTCCGTTGTGTCCGCACAGCAGCGATGGTCGTATCTGAGATGAACGAGAGGTTATCCCCGAACATCGCACCCCCGACGACCGCTGCCGCAGCGATGGCGACGTTGACACCACTCTCTTCATGTATACCGAGAGCGATTGGTGCAAGTGCAGCAATCGTCCCGGTCGACGTTCCCATCGCCATGGAGATGAAAGCGGCAATGACGAAGAGCCCGCTTAAAAGAAGCGATGGTGGTAAGAGAGTCAACGCAGCGTTGACCGTTGCATCGATGGCGCCGATTGATTCAGCGACGGTTGAAAATGCGCCGGCCAGTAAGAAGATAAAAATCATAATGATGATTCCCGGATTGCCGGCTCCTTGAGCGATGCGTTCGACGGTTTGGGTAGCATTTCCTTTTGTCATGAATGCTGCAACCATCAAGGCGATGATGGCCGCAACGAGGACCGGAAACTTATAAAAGTCCCCGTAATAGACACCCGCTCCGATGAAGAAGAGTAAGAAGACGAGTAACGGCAAGAGTGCCCATTTGTTTGCTGTTGGTTGTTCCAAAATAATCACCTCACTAAAAATAAAAAGGACCCTTTTCTGAGAAAAAGGTCCTTCGTGCGAAATACCCTTTTCATCTTTCGAGCAATACGCCCGCTGGATTTGGCACAGGTTACCCGCTGCCGAGACTTCATAGGGCCAGTCCCTCCGTCTCTCTCGATAAAAAGTTAGTCTATTCCATTATCAAACACGTTCCTTAACGTACCTGTTTCGAATCCGCTTGTCAACTTAAAAACTCCCCAATTCGATGTGAGAAAGGGGAGTTTACGTCGTTAAATTGTTGAAGTGCGCCACGCGGTTGCGACCCGCATATTTTCCGCCGACATACAGCGCGCGGTCTGCGTTTCGAATCGTATCATCTAGACGCTTATTCCCGAACGCTTCAATCGTATCGACTCCAATCGACGTGGTCACAGAAATTTCGTGTTGGTCGACACAAAATGGTTTTGCTTCGATTTGGTGACGAATGCGCTCTGCGACTTCAATCGCTTGGGTCATATCACACTGGTTGAGGAGTAAAATGAATTCTTCACCGCCATATCGTGCGGCAAAATCATCTGTACGAAGTACTTGTCGAATTCGTCGCCCGAATTCTTGTAACACGTGGTCACCGACTTGATGTCCATACGTATCATTGATTTTTTTGAAGAAATCAATATCGAGCATGGCGACCGAAATCGGATACATCGAAATATCGGATATTTGTTGAATCCCATATTCATAAAATGCGCGTGCATTTGCGAGAAGCGTCAAACTATCCGTCCGGCTCTCGGTATAGAGACGGTCTCGTTCATGACACCGACTGATGGTCCGATTGAACGACTTTAAGAGTTTGATGATTTCCTGCTGAATGATTTTTGGATATCCATAAACCGGCTCGCCGGTCATGACAATCCATGTACGAATTCCTTCTATTTCTTCCGAGCGGACAGAGACGAAGCTATGATAGTCATTATGGAAAGCATCGGAAAGTGAGGCATCCCATTCAAATCGCATCTCATAGTCGAGGACGGGGTCATTCGGTTGACTGATGTCGAGTAGTGCGTATACGACTGGTCGATCGATTGGTTGACGTGTCTTCAAATCAAAGTAGAGTATACGATCGAACAATCTGAACTCGACATATCCTTCATCGTAGTGATTCAATTGTTCACACTGACTTAAAAAAACTTCGATGGCTTGCGCCTCACTCTGTGACAAGGAGACGGCTTCTTTTGCTTCATCGTATTGTTCGATCAACGATTTGAATGCATCTTGCCGCTCTTTTTGAATGAGGAGCCGCTTAATAAAGAATGTTAAGGCAGCCGCGATGCTACTGACGACAAGTAGATTGGTCTCTCGGAACAACGCCGCCGCTAAAATGAAGATCAAACTGACGACGTACGTATAAAATGCAATCTTCATAAAGTCACTCAAGGCGATGTCGACACGGAACCACCATTTCACCTGATATTTTTGGAACACGGTGTTTAAGAAAATTGCAAGAAACAGTCCGGCGAGTGGAACAAAAGATTCCTGTGAATAAAAGTCAAGTCCGGTCTCGCCACCGATGGCGAGATAGACAGCTGCCGGAATAACAATTTCTAAATAAGCTGTAATGGCGTTCCAAGGATAAGTGAAACGGAATCGACGAATGGCGACTTTTGGTTTCAGATTGGCAAATTGAAAAATAAACAATCCAATTTGGTTGACGATGAGTGCCGTTTCAAATCCAAAAAATAAAAATAAGATTAAGACGATACTCTCAGAAAATGTGAAGTACACACCTTTGACTTCGATTGAGTCGAGTTGAAAAATGATGACGAGTAATGAGATTAAAATAAACGACAACGGATCGATGGTCGGGGCGTGCAGGATATCCAATGCAAATAATCCGATGGTGAAGAGGAATAAAACGCTCCATATACTCCAGCCGAGCACGGACATCTTGCGAAAGTGGTTCATATGTTCCCTCCTAGCTTGGGGAATTTCGAGATATAATAGTAAAGATTCGTCAGGATTTCGTGAGAGTCCTGCTTCTCTTCTATCATGATTGAATTCTAGCATTGAGTATACAGGGAATATCCTCTATAATGAAGTTGCTTTTCAACCGCATAGACGAATGTCGATGAAAAAGAGAGTAACGACGATTTGGTCAACAAAGCGATTCGGGGATTGGTGAGAGCCCGGGCTGACAAACGTCGCGAAGCGCACTTTTGAGATGCTATCCGAAATGAGAGTAGGCGTAGCCGGAGGGAACCGTTATCACCATAAAGCGGTCTGCATCATGCAGGCAAGAAGAGTGGTACCGCGGGAATTCCCGTCTCTTTGCATCTATTGCAAAGGGCGTTTTTTTTATGAGCTGCAATAAAAGAAGGAGGACATACAAATGAGTTATGAACGCAAGTACGCAGAAGCGTTATCACGTGTCATCGGAGAAGAACTTACGATTGACCAAATTGAAGCACTGATTGAAAAGCCGAAACACGAGGCGCACGGTGACCTCGCCTTCCCATGTTTCCAATTGGCGAAAGCTTACCGGAAAGCACCTGTCATGATTGCGACAGATATCGCGAATGAATTAAACGATGAATTGTTCACGAAAGTCGAGGCGGCGGGACCTTACGTCAACGTCTTCTTAAGCCGTGATGTCGTTTCAAAAGAAATTATTAATACGGTGCTCGATGAGAAGTCGGATTATGCAACACATGCGACGCGCAATGAAACGATTGTGACAGACTTTTCATCACCGAATATTGCGAAACCGTTCTCGATGGGGCATTTACGTTCGACAGTAATCGGGAATGCGATCAACCAAATCGCACGTAAAAACGGATATGACGTCGTCGGTGTCAACCATCTTGGAGACTGGGGTACACAGTTCGGAAAACTGATGGTCGCATACAAGAAATGGGGCGATGAAGAAGCGGTTCGTGCCAACCCGATTGCAGAACTCTTGAAGTTATATGTCCATTTCCATGAAGAGGTGAAGACACAACCGGAACTCGAAGATGAGGGTCGTGCCTGGTTCAAAAAACTCGAAGATGGCAATGCGGAAGCGACAGAACTTTGGCAATGGTTCCGTGACGAGTCACTCAAAGAATTCCAAAAAGTATACGACCTCCTCGGTGTGAAGTTCGAGAGTTTCAACGGTGAAGCGTTCTATAACGATAAGATGGGACGCGTCGTCGAGATGCTCGAAGCGAAAAATCTATTGGTCGAAAGTGAAGGCGCAATGGTCGTCTCACTCGAAGACGAGAACTTGCCACCATGCTTGATTAAGAAGAAAGATGGCGCAACATTGTACGCGACTCGTGACTTGGCAGCGGCCATTTATCGCTACGAGACGTACAACTTCGTTCAAGCGAATTATGTCGTTGGTGGCGAACAGGCGCTCCATTTCAAACAACTTTTCTCTGTCCTTCGTAAGCTTGGATACGACTTCGTAGATGGAATGCATCACGTACCGTTTGGCTTGATTTTGCAGGAAGGGAAGAAGATGTCGACACGTAAAGGACGCATCGTTCTTCTTGAAGAAGTCTTGAAAGAAGCGATTGAAAAGGCACAAGGGAACATCGAACAGAAGAACCCAGACCTTGCGAACGCACAAGACGTTGCCCGTATGGTCGGTGTTGGTGCAGTCGTCTTCCACGACTTAAAGAATGAACGCATCAACAACATTGAATTCGACCTCGACAGCATGCTCAAGTTTGAAGGCGAGACAGGACCTTACGTCCAATATACGAATGCCCGTGCCAACTCACTCCTTCGTAAAGGAAACTATGATGGCTCACCGTTCGCCGGTGCAGACGATGACCACTCATGGAATGTCGTCACGATGCTCAACGCGTTCCCGCACGTCATCACTCGTGCTCATGAACGCCGCGAACCATCCATCATCAGCCGTTACGTACTTGACCTCGCACAAGCGTTCAACAAGTATTACGGCCATGTCCGCGTCCTAGAAGACGATGCGGGCAAACAATCACGTCTCGCTCTCGTCAAAGCCGTGACGCTCGTCTTGACGGAGGGACTCCGTTTACTCGGTGTCGAAGCTCCAGGAGAAATGTAAGACAGACGAAAGGACCTCAAAAAATTGAGGTCCTTTTCCTATGCTCACACTTTCATCCGTGTCACCGTTCGGGCTTCCGTGTCATATAGACACCATTCCCGGTCAAAGATGACGGCGCCGACGTTGATAATATATCGTTTTTTCTTCAAGTGAAACGGTGTCCCGATTTCCCATGGAAGAGATTTACCTTTTCGATAAATACCCGGAATGTGACTGTGTCCGATGAAGACGAGCGGGTATGTCCCTTTCTCGACGATCGGTTCCCAGTCCTCGTTCCATTTGACTTGATGCCCATGTAAAAAGCGTGCCTCTCCAAGAGTCGTCTGTTCGGGTAACAAGGAAATTCGTGTTTTCACAGGATGGTCGATGACGAGTACCTCGTCGATTCGCTCCTCCTGATTACCCCGTAGACTTGGGAAGGTCAGTAACGCTTCATAATTTGGGTAGTACGTCACAACGTCTTCGCCATGATGAAACCGCTCGTGGCGTCGTTTCTTCCCAATATGGCACTCATATAGGTCGCCGAGACAGAGAACGTGCTCCGTTTCGTGATGAACATGCTCGAGAACAGCCTTTAAATCATCAAACGAACCGTGCGGATCACTGATGATGGCGAGTTTCATCGGAAGTTCGTGAATTGGGCATCGACGGACAACTCGAGCTCACGCACGAGTTGCATGACGGCCTGGAGGTCATCACGCGATTTCCCCGTCACTCGGATTTGGTCGTCTTGAATTTGTGATTTTACTTTTAATTTTGATTCTTTGATGGCGTTGTTGATTTTTTTTGCGTCATCTTTATCGATGCCGCTCTTCAATTTCACGCGTTGACGGACCGTGCCGCCGAGTGCGTGCTCTACTTTTTGATAGTCGAGGTTTTTTGTCGGGACACCGCGTTTGATCAATTTCGTGATCAAAACGTCTTTTAATTGCTCGAGTTTATAGTCGTCATCCGAGATGAGGACGAGGTCGCCATTGTCGAGGGACATCTCACTTTTTGAGCCTTTGAAGTCATAACGGTTTAAAATTTCCTTTTCCGCGATTTGGATTGCGTTCTTTACTTCTTCAAGATTCATTTCTGACACGATATCGAAAGAATTGTCTTTTGCCATGTTTCATCCATCCTTTGTGTGGTTTTGTTATAATGATAGCAGATTTGAAGCAGTGAAGGAGTGAAGAGATGGAACGTACAATGGATCAACATACACATGCAGACTTAGATCACGTTGCCTATCACGGGAAAGACCTAGGGGTGACGTTCAAAGGAGAACAGATTCGACTACGTGTCTGGTCTCCGGTCGCGGAACAGATGTCGGTCAAGCTATACCGTACAGCACGTGCCCGAAAGTTTGAACGACTTGAACTAGAACCGGCCGAGAAAGGGACGTGGGTCATTGAACTCGATCGTGCCTTATGCGAAGGTCAATTTTATGTATTTGAAGCAATGATTGATGGAAAGAAAGTTGAATCGCTCGATCCTTATGCGAAAGTCGTCGGAGTGAATGGGAAACGAGGATGTCTTCTCGACCCGACCTCTTTGAACCCAGACCATTGGATCAAAGAACGTCCGCTATTCAATTCTTCACAAGAAGCGGTCATTTACGAAGCACACGTACGTGATTTGACGAGTCACCCGGAGAGTGGGGCTACGCATCGTGGGAAATTCTTAGGCATGACCGAGACGGGTACGACGACAACGAGCGGTTATCCGACCGGTCTCGATTACATCACATCGCTCGGAATCACGCATCTCCAATTGATGCCATTCTTTGACTATGGGTCAGTGAATGAATCACGTGAAAGCGAAAATAACTACAACTGGGGATATGACCCGGTACATTATTTCGCGGTCGAAGGCTCCTATGCTTCAACGGCAGACGATCCGGCAACGCGAATCGTTGAACTGAAAGCGTTGATTCAATCTCTCCATGACCGGGGTATTCGTGTCATCATGGATGTCGTATTTAACCATACGTACGATGCGTTGACGCCGCCGCTCGGTCAATTCGTCCCTGACTACTACTACCGATTAAACGAAGACGGGACACTAGCAGATGGTTCGGCATGCGGGAACGATACGGCATCCGAGCGCGCGATGATGCGTAAGCTCATGGTCGAGTGTGTCACGTACTGGGCCAAAGAATTCATGATTGACGGGTTCCGTTTTGATTTGATGGGACTACATGACGTCAAGACGATGAATCAGATTCGAAAGGCGCTCGACCGCGTCGACCCATCAATCCTTGTCATCGGGGAAGGTTGGGATTTGGATACGCCCCTTCCAGTCCGTAAAAAAGCGAACCAACATAATGCGCACAAAATGCCGCGGATTGCCCAGTTCAATGACGGGATTCGAGACGGTGTCCGAGGAGACGTCTTCATCGAAGACTTGCCGGGCTGGGTGAGTGGAAACACGGACATGACAGCAGACGTGAAACGAGGGATTGCTGGTGGAATCACGAGCCAAAGTTTCGCCGATGAGCCGAACCAGGTCGTCAACTATGTGGAATGTCATGATAATTTGACACTTTGGGACAAGCTGTCTGTGACGAATCCAGAAGATGATGAGACGACACGTCGTCGTCGTCATCGCTTAGCGACATCGATTGTGCTTCTTGGACAAGGGATTCCGTTCCTCCATAGTGGCCAGGAGTTCTTCCGGACAAAAGACGGGGATGAGAACAGCTTTAACTCAGGTGAAGTCGTCAACCGTGTGGACTGGACACGAGCGGAACAAGAAGCGCCAAGTGTAGAATATGTCAAAGGCCTCTTGCGTCTGCGGAAGCAATATCCGCTCTTCCGCCTCGAGAACACGGAACAGATTCGTAAACATTTACGTTTCTTCGATGAAGAAGAAGGCGTGATTGCGTTTGAATTGAGTCGCCATGTAGAGGGTTACGTAGAAAGACACATCGTGTATCATAACGGGCTTGAAGAGGCGGTCGAGGTCAAACTCCCGTCTGGTAAGTTTGAGGTGAACGTAGAAGACCATACCGTCAATCTGACGGCACCGCGCCAAGTCGAAGAACGCCACATGACGGTGGCACCCCTTTCGACACTTGTCGTGACCGAGCGTCGCCCGGATTACAGCAAATACGCTGTGGCCGGTGGTGCTGCACTCGCCGTGATCGGCGGTCTCTGGTATGTATCGAAGAAGCGGAAACGTAAAGAGCAGTAATCAAAAAGGAGACGTTAATCCGTCTCCTTTGGTGTGTCTCCCTCTGATTGAGATGATTCGAGTTGCATCATTTTTTGGACGAGGATGTGCTTCGGCATATGCATCAGTTCTTCGAGCGGGACGTTTAATTTTTTCGCAAGCTCAACAGCGGTCTCTGGCGATAATTGTAATGGACGCATTGGAATTCTCCTTTCTAAACCATAAATCTATACCGTCAGTATACAGGAAAATAAGAAATGTGTTGAACGAACACATTCAAAATCGAATTTCGTTTCGGTCGTTGCTAAGCTGAAATTAGGAAGTGATCAAATGTACAAACAAACAGCAGACTTTCAATTTCATCAAACAATCGAATGGTTAGAACGTGTCGGTGAAGGTTGGATGTTGTACTTGGCGCAAACTGGCTTTTTGTTCTTTGACGAGTCGTCTCAAATTCGCTGGGAGATTGACTGGATATGGACACCGTGCGCCCTATATGTGGAGCCGAACACGACGCGTGCCGTAGCTTGGTTTCAAGAAAGAGGATTTTATGGAGTCATTGATTTACAACGAGGAACGATGGAGACACATGCGATTCCACAAAGATTCAACGGAGATTGGTTTAGCAATCTGCACCATTGGCAAGGTAATGACATCTTCTTATATTCAGCCGAATCGGATGTCGTGGCTTTGAACCTTGACGATCATACGTTTCGGTATAGTCGTTACGAGGAAGTCCCGATGTTCGGGGACATCATCGAGCTGGCCTATCAAGGGACGTATGATTTCGAACGATTCACACCTGAAACATGCGTGACCCTGTTCGATGAACGAACTCATCATTTTTTAGTTGAAAATGTGATAACGAATGAAAACTGGCGCATTCCCTACCAAGGAGACCGTGACACGGTCATTCTCGATCAAGTCGGAGAAACGACGGCCATCACATCGACGGAGTCGTTTCAGCTATTTCACCGGGATAAAGAGCTATTTTGTTCAAGCGTGTGTGCGGACAATCAATTATTGAAGGTTATGCTATTAGACGACCGAGGCGATCGTCTCGTCGTCTTATCTGCACCACCAAGATTTTGTCATAGTTGGCTTCAAGTTTTTGAACGACAAAGCTCCTGAACCGAGCACGGGTTCAGGATTTTTTTGTGAAGTGATGATGAATGGAGAGAGAAACGGGAAGTAAATGGTTAGAGAGGGAGGAGTGACAAGGATGGAATGGTTGGGTAGGCAGTTAATTCGCTTTCGATATGGGATGCTACTCGTTTGGGCAATTTTAATTGCGGGGTCAGTTTATTTTGGATTGCAGCTTCCGAGTGAATTAAAAGGAAACGGTTTTGCGATTCAAGACGGACGGTTCCAACAAGTGGAAGATACATTGAATGAACGATTTGATCGGGCAGGGGCATCCATGATCGTCTTATTCGAAGGTGGAGACCTAGATGCGATTATGGACGAACAACAGGAACGCTTTGAAGCGATTCCAAAGATTGACGGGGTGATCACACCGGCAGAGAACCCAGACGCCCGGTCAGGAGACGTATCCTATTTCGTGCTGGAATTCGAAGATTACGAAGCGGCAGAGGCGTCGATAGATACGGTCCGTGACGCACTCATTGCGAACTCGGATACCGAAGTCCGCTTGACGGGAGAACCCGTATTTGCGGACGATTTGAATGAGGCTTCAAAAAATGACTTAATTCGGGCAGAGTTGATCGGGATTCCGGTTGCGCTTGTTGTGTTGTTGCTCGTTTTTGGCACACCACTCGCAGCGCTCATGCCGTTACTCGTCGGGTTGATTACATTCATTGTGGCGGCGGGATCGCTATTCTTTTTTGCACAAAACATGGAATTATCCATCTTTGTCCTGAATGCTGTGGCGATGATTGCCATCGCGCTCGGGATTGATTTCTCACTGTTACTCGTCAATCGGTATCGTGAAGAATTGGCGCGTGAACAATCGAGAGAAGAGGCCATCATACGGACCGTTGCGACGGCCGGTCGGTCGATTCTCTTCTCGGGACTTTGTGTATTTGTCGGATTGGCCGGCCTATTGTTCATCCAGGTCGACGTTTTTCAGGCAATCGCACTCGGTGCACTCATTGCGGTTGCAGGGGCGGTGTTATCGGCACTGACACTCTTGCCGTCATCTCTTTACTTAGTCGGTGATGCCTTGAATAAAGGACGGATCATCAAGTCTGATGAGACCCGTTCTGAAAAGCGTTGGCAAAAGCTTGCCCGCTTCGTGATGAAGCGTCCCGTGACGATGACACTCGTTGCATTGTTGTTATTGCTACCGAGCCTTTGGTTCGTTCGCGATTTAGAGTTGAACATACCAGATGCCGACGCTCTCCCGACCTCATACGAATCACGAGCTGCGCTCGAGCGATGGGACGATGTGTTTGGGGATAATTCGACCGATGCGGTCATTCTGTTCGAAGCGAACGATTTGACCAATCCGATGATTTTAGAGGAATTGACGAGTCTCACGGATGAGTTGAATGAAGTCGACATCGTCGATAACGTCTCGACTTTCCTGACGACATCGGGGTTAACACCGGAGACGTTTACGCAACTCGCCCTGGCGGCACCTGAACAACTCGCTCCGCTTGAACGCCTCGTCACACTTGACGGGAATACGGATTTGGCACTCGTCAACGTGAGCTTTGATGTACCTCCGAGCGACAAAGAAGCGCAAGCATTCGTACGCGATTGGCGAAATCAAGGGTTCGAAGTCGGTGGACCGGCAGCCTTCAATGAAGAGATTTACGACGAAATTTATGACAGTATCCCCTATGCGGTCATCACTGTCATCTTGGCGACATTCTTCATCCTCATGTGGGCGTTCCGTTCTATCTTGATTCCGATCAAAGCGATTCTCATGAACGTGCTCGGTCTAGGGGCGACGTTCGGACTGCTCGTCATCATCTTTGAGTCGGGCTATGTGTATGACGCCGAGACAATCGGTATTTTGACTCCGGTCTTTATCTTCTCGCTCGTCTTTGGGTTGTCGATGGACTACGAGGTGTTTCTCGTTTCACGAATCGAAGAATATTACCGGGAGACGGGTGACAATGACTACGCGACGGAGATGGGACTGGCGAAAACGAGTAAAATCATTACCTCGGCAGCCATCATTATGATTGTTGTCACAGGTGCGTTCGCCTTCACAGGCGTCAGTCCAATCAAACAGCTCGGAGTCGGGATTGCGCTCGCCATCTTCATTGATGCGACCATCATCCGGATCCTGCTCGTTCCGTCCCTCATGAAACTGTTCGGGGATTGGAACTGGTGGTGGTTCGGGAAGAAAGATTTACCGAAACGTAACATGCACTAAAGGTAACATTCAGCAACTAAATCAAAATGTGTGGTAAACTGTGTACAAGATTACGCGCAATTTGAGAAAGGAAGGTCTTTATGGATACCGAGAGGACATGGCCTCTGTTCCAACTTCCGGACTTCTAGCGTTGAAGGATCACAATCACGTGTATCAATCAACAAACGGAAGATCGGAGATGGAACAGATGGAACCGCGGCTACGACTGAGGATCCTCCTCTCCGTCAAGAACGGGGAGGACAATCGGAATGAAACGAGTTGCTACCATAGTGCTCGGAACGCTAATCATGGCGTTCGGTTATTATTATTTGAATGAACAGTTTGGTTTGGCGGAAGGTGGGTTCGTCGGATTATCGCTACTCGGTCGTTATTTATTTGATATCGACCCGGCGATTTCGATGATCGTGCTCGACATCCCATTTTTTATCATCGCGTTATGGTGGAAAGGATGGCGTTTTGTCGGGCAGGCGGTATTAGCCGCTTCGTCCTTATCGCTCAGTTATGCGATGTGGGACCGTCTCGATTTGCTCACGTTTGATATTCAAGTATGGCCGGCGACGTTATTCGCTGCCATCGCGAGTGGGATTTTGACCGGATATGGTCTCGGTCTCGTCTTGAAGTCAGGTGGAGCTACCGGAGGCGACGATTTATTCGCCATTGGCTTATCGAAATGGACAGGCGTGTCGGTCGGCACGATTTTGATTATCTTTGATGTGATCGTCCTTGGGATTTCACTCATCTATTTACCATTATCGAGCGCATTGTATACGCTCGTCGCGGTGTCAATCGCCGGGCGGGTCGTCACAAAGATGCTCGTCGTCGACGAGCTCCAAGCGACACCTGTCGTACCAAATTGGACACCAAAAAACGATCTCGCGTGAGATCGTTTTTTGGTTCATATTTTTCTTTTTCGCTATTTGTGTCAAATCTCATAGCTTATGCCTTCACCGTCTAATACACTGAAGGATGAAGGAGTGATAGGTGATGAAATGGATGATTCCAAATCAACATGGGGCATGGTCGATGCTCATTTTACCGTTCGTTCTCGGAGGAATGGTCGGAGGATGGACATGGGCACACATACCTTTTGCAATCGCATGGCTATTTGTTTACATGGGTACATTTTTCTTATTCCAATACATAAAACAGCGCAAGAAGTCGCGTGACCTCTTACGCACGGTAATGATGTATCTCATCATTGCTATCGTAGCTATCGTGCCAGTATTTCTCGTGGAGTGGCGTCTCATCTGGTTCGCCGTTGCGATGATCCCATTTGGTCTCGTGAACGCTTACTTTGCCAAAATCAAAGATGAACGAAACGTATGGAACGACGCTAGTGCTGTTACTTCGTTCTGTATCGGCGGGATGGCGAGCTATTATCTTGGGGCACGCGTCTTGGATGAGACGATGATATGGGTGTTTGTCTTATCATACTTATATTTCTTCGGGAGTATCTTTTTCGTCAAGACGATGATTCGGGAAAAGAAGAGCATTAGTTATCGGAACCTTTCGTGGGGGTATCATATACTACTGATCATCGTGTTCATTGTACTGGGTTATCCTCTGCTCGTATTAGCTTACGCACCAAGCCTGATTCGTGCTATTTGGTTTTACGGAAAAAAAGTCCCAATCATGAAGATTGGGATCGTGGAGATTGCGAATTCTGTATTTGTACTGACGTGTCTCGCGACGTACCTCGTCTAATTTAGTTCGTGGACGTGGTACTGGCAATGACTGCGGCAGTCGTGGCAGCCGTCATCGCTTGTTGCATCGCGAGCAGGTGAGCGAATGTGCCGTGAAGCAATAAATCGTTCGCTTCTCCAGTAGTGATGTGGTCGGCTGCCACAAGTTGAAGAGCGACGAGCACGCTATGTGTATTGAACCAGCGCTGCTTGTCTTTTTCCACATCCACAATTTCTTTTACGGCGTGTATGGAATCCATGTTCGGCTCTGTCACGATGCTAAGTAGGGCGAGCGCAGGCAAGTGTTCACGACGGATGGATACTTCTACTTCCTCTAAGTGCGACTTCCAAGTGAGCAATCGTGACACCGCTTCTTCTGGAGAAGAGTCGCTGAATGTCAGTAAATGAGAGACGAGTTGCAGTTCGTTTGACTTCGGAAGTCGGTCTTTCAATAATGTATAGTGCTGCTCGATACGTTCATTTAAATCGATGATGTCGTCAAACGCTTGAACGAGTACGAGTGCTGATAACAAGTCTTCCTCACTCGTCAACCAGGGATGATGTTGCTTAAACGTTTGGTACAGGTCCGTCGCCTCATCGAGTCTTTGCTCAGGGTGATCTACATTGATCAGTTGATTCGCTAAAAAAGGACGCAATGAACTGAAGCGGAAGTGTTTACGGTCGAGCAATGTATCAAGTCGGAGCGCCTCATCGATCGCAGTTCCGATGTCTTCGTACTTAGCGTCGAGAAACGAAAGCCACACGAGGTTTTGGCTACCTCTGAACTTTGAGAATATCTTTGTTTTTTGTTTCAATGTATCACGTGCGTCTGAAAATCGTGATGCATCGAACGGGGTATCGTGAATCGCGTAATGAATAGCCATCAAGCGCCGGAAGTCATCTGTCAGTTCCCATTTCGTCGCTTCTTTGATGGCATCTAGTGCCTCTACATATCGTTCATAACGTGTCATGTCGAATCGCCTCCTTGGTCAACCATACGAGATGGAGTAGAAAGATGTTTCAAAAAAGCCGCCACGGAAAAATTCCGGGCGGCTTTTCATTATTGTACTTGTGTATACAATTTTTGCATGTACTCGTTCACTTCATCGGCCGCTTGGAACATCATGAATGAATGTTGCAAGATAATCTCTGGTGAGAAACCGAGGTCGAGGTCGAGTGTAGATGCGAGTGTGACATCACGATCGCTGTCGAGTACGCAGCGGAAGTATTTGAACTCCTGGTTGAACTCGTTCAAGGCATTGAGAATCGGTAAATCTTCTACATAGTCTGGGACGTGCGTGACGGTCGCAGCGTACAACTCAGCGTCTGTCGTCTTTTTGTTAAAAGCGATAATCATAACGGGCTGAGCCCCGGATTTTGTTGTTTCACGCGTCAAAAACGTGACGTGCGTTTCAGTGTCGCTCTCTTTGAACGTCATATTGCGTTCAGCGGCGAGCGCTTTAAATGATTCTACTTTTTCTTCGAAGTTCACAAGGAAATCCCCCTTAGTAAGTCGTTACTCTAACTTTCCCCCATTTGAACAGGGAAAGCAAGGGGAACTAGCGTTTCATCAACATTTTAATGGCTTCTTCTACCGTTTCTGACGTATCTTCACCATCTTCCTGAGCTGTGATGATGCACTGCTCTAAATTCTTAGCCACGATGATTGTCGAAGCGCGATCGAGTGCGGAACGTGCGGCACTTAATTGCGTCACGACATCGCGACACTCTTTCCCTTCTTCCATCATACGGATGATGGCGCGAATTTGTCCTTCCACGCGTTTCATGCGATTCAATACTTTTGCATCGTATACATACGGTTCCATATCATTCACCTCTATAGTAAAAATTGTTCAGTTACCCAACTATTTATTGTGTAGGCTCATCTTAATACATGGGGGAGTATGTGTCGAGCATCAACTGTCCGAATGAGCAATGAAGAAAAATTCTACATTTCGTCAAACTTATTTCTTGCATTTGAATACCTAAGGGGGTATATTAATGACGTGGAAGCGAAATGTTCAACAAATCACAAACTTGTTGGACGCCAGCTACCAAGCCGAATGGTATAGATTGAATCGAAAAGGAAAGGTAGATCAGTTATGAAAGCATCCGCTTTAAAACGTCAGATGGACTTTGAAGTGCCTGTAAACATCGTCGACGTACGTGAACGTGACGAGTTTGAAGAAGGTCATATCGAAGGTGCAAAAAACTATCCGTTATCAGAAATCACCACTTGGATTGATACACTCGATCCTGCTGAAGAATATGTCGTTCTTTGCCGCTCTGGTGCACGTAGCACGCAAGCAACTTGGCAAATGGAGGCAAAAGGCTATAAAGTGGTCAATATAGAAGATGGCTTGATGAGTTGGCCAGGAGAAGTCGTCAGAGGAGGAAATGGACAATGAGTAAAAAAATCGTAATCGTTGGTGGAGTAGCAGGTGGTGCATCTGCAGCAGCACGTCTCCGTCGTTTAAATGAAGAAAACCAAATTGTCATGTTCGACCGTGGGGAGTATATTTCATTCGCAAACTGTGGTCTTCCATACTACATCGGAGACGTCATTCAAGATCGTCAAAAATTGCTCGTTCAAACAGTTGAAGGAATGAACAAACGTTTCCAACTCGATATCCGCAACTTGACGGAAGTGACAAAAATCAACCGTGACGAAAAAACGGTGACGGTGAAACACGTCCAAACCGGTGAAACGTATGATGAGTCATATGATGTACTCATTTTATCACCGGGGGCGAAACCGATTCGTCCGAACATTCCTGGAATCGATGAAGCAGAAGATATTTTCACACTACGTAACATCCCGGACACGGATAAAATTCGTAGCTATGTTGATGACAAAGCACCGAAACACGCGACAGTAATCGGTGGGGGCTTCATAGGGATTGAGATGGCGGAAAACTTACGTGAGCGCGGCGTTGACGTCACACTCGTCGAGATGGCAGACCAAGTCATGACGCCACTTGACCGCGAGATGGTCGCTCCAATTCATGAACACATGCGCCTTCACGGTGTCGAACTTCAATTATCAGACGGTGTTTCTTCATTCTCTGAAAAAGGGAAGAAAGTACATTTGACAAGCGGTCGCGTCATCGATACGGATATGGTCATCATGTCAATCGGTGTCATCCCTGAATCGACGATTGCACGGGAAGCGGGCCTTGAGACAGGTACGCGCGGCGCGATTCGTGTCAACGAAAAAATGCTCACATCAGATCAAAATATTTATGCAATCGGAGATGCCGTCGAAGTACTCGACTATGTCTTCCAAGAACCAACCGTTGTACCACTCGCATGGCCAGCGAACCGTCAAGGACGTCTTGTGGCGGATATCATTAATGGTCGTGACGTTAAATACAACGGAACGATGGGAACAGGAATTGCCAAAGTGTTTGATATGACGGTCGCATCGACAGGATGGAACGAAAAACGTTTGAAAGCGGCTCGTAAGACTTATGAAGCCGTCCACGTGCACCCGGGTTCGCACGCAGGGTACTATCCAGGATCGACACCAGTTTCGCTCAAACTCTTGTTCCACCCGACAACGGGTGAGATTTACGGTGCGCAAGGTGTCGGCATCAATGGAGTCGACAAACGTATCGATGTCCTTGCCACAGCGATGAAAGGTGGTTTGACAGTTCTTGACCTTCCGGATCTCGAACTCAGTTACGCTCCACCATTCAGTTCAGCGAAAGATCCGGTCAATATGATCGGCTATGTCGCTTCGAACGTCGTGCTCGGCGACAACGAAGTCGTACATTGGGATGAAATCGATGAGCTCGTGAAAAATGGAGCGACATTGCTTGACGTGCGTGACGAATCAGAACATGAACTTGGGAAGATTCCAGGATCAATCAACGTTCCATTGAATTCATTACGTGAAAACTTAGACAACTATGACCGGAATGAAACAATTTATGTAACGTGCCAAGTCGGTCTTCGTGGATATCTCGCATCACGAATCTTGCGTCAAAACGGATTCAAAGTGAAGAACTTGAGCGGTGGCTACAAAACGTGGTCACAAATCAATCGTGATTTCGAGGCGCTTGAAGAGGAGAACACATCAAATGAAACTGCAGCAACTGTTGTAGAGGAGGAGTCAGCACAGATGACGAATGCACCAATCGGTGAAGCGGTTATTTTAGACACGTGTGGTCTACAATGCCCGGGACCAATTCTGGAAGTGAATAAGAAAGTCGCAGACCTCGGAGAAGGCGAAACGCTCCGCGTACTCGCAAGTGATCCAGGATTCTTCGCTGATATCGAAGCGTGGGCGAAGAAGACAGGCAATAAGCTCGTCTCGAAACAATTTGTTAACGGACGAGTCGAAGCCATCCTTCAAAAAGGACAAGGTCCGGCTGCTCCGCAGGCGGGCGCTCCAACAAAAGACGGTGCGTCAATGGTCGTCTTCAGTGGAGACCTTGACCGTGCGCTCGCATCCCTCATCATTGCGCAAGGTGCTGCAGCGATGGGTAAAGACGTGACGATGTTCTTCACATTCTGGGGACTCAATGTCATTCGCAAACCGGACGCACCGGAAGTGAAGAAACAAGGCCTTGAAAAAATGTTCGGTATGATGATGCCAGGACATGCCGGCGAACTTCCGCTCTCGAACATGAACTTCGGTGGTGTCGGTCAAAAAATGATGAAAAAAGTCATGAGTGACAAGAACGTCCCTTCTGTCGAAGAGATGATCAAGTCAGCGCAAGAAGCAGGTGTGAGAATGGTAGCCTGCACGATGTCGATGGATGTCATGGGCATTAAAGAAGAAGAGTTGATCGAGGGGGTCGACCTTGGTGGTGTTGCGGCATATCTTGGCGCAGCAGAAGACGGCAACTTGAACCTCTTTATCTAAATATGAAATATTTAACGAATCGGGTTGCGATGAGCAATCTGATTCGTTTTTTTTCGCAAGATTCGATTTGGTCAAATAGCCTATCATGCAAGAAAGTGAATTAATATTGCAATTTTCGTATAATTTACCTATAATTCTACTCATGTTAAAAAAGTTGACATGACTTTTTTGTTAAGAGTTTTAGAATGATGGAGGATTAGTATGGAGAAATTGGTAGAGAAGCTTGTTTCGCAGGCGAACGATTTGTTGTGGTCGCAAGTGCTCATCGTTGTACTTGTCGCATTAGGTCTTTATTTTACGGTTCGTATGGGGTTCGTCCAGTTCCGTATGATTCCTGAAATGTTCCGTCTTTTGTTTAAAGAAGGGACGGCGCGTGAGAAAGGACAAGTATCTTCTTTCCAAGCGTTCGCAATCGGAACGGCGGCACGTGTCGGTACAGGTAACATTGCCGGTGTGGCGACAGCGATTGCGCTCGGTGGTCCAGGTGCGGTCTTTTGGATGTGGCTCATTGCCTTGATTGGAGCAGCATCTGCATTCGTCGAAAGTACATTGGCACAAGTGTATAAGATTCGTGACGGACGCACATGGCGCGGGGGACCGGCTTATTATATGGAACGTGCGCTTGGTCAACGCTGGCTCGGTGTTTTATTCGCAATTTTGATTACGTTCGCATTTGGATTTGCATTCAACTCGGTACAGTCGAATACGATTTCACTCTCTGTGAGTAATCAATTTGGGATCAGTACAACAGTCGTTGGGATTGTCCTTGCGATTGTGACGGCCGTTGTCGTCTTCGGTGGGATTCAATCTATCGCACTCTTGTCGAGTATCATCGTTCCAGTCATGGCAGGTGGCTATATCCTACTCGCGATTTGGATCATGGTGACAAATGTCAATCTCCTACCAGACGTCTTCAGCCTCATCTTCTCAGAGGGAGTCCTCGGAATCGAGCAACTCTTCGGTGGTGCGATCGGTGCGATGGTGCTTCAAGGGATTCGTCGTGGTCTCTTCTCGAACGAAGCAGGTATGGGTTCTGCGCCGAACGCCGCTGCAACAGCGGAAGTGTCACACCCTGTCAAACAGGGATTGATTCAATCGTTTAGTGTCTTCGTGGATACATTACTCGTCTGTACATCGACAGCGATGATCATCTTGATTTCAGGAGTAGCAGGTTCAGAATCGTTTGCAGGTGTCGAACTGACACAAGCTGCATTGACAGCAGAAGTCGGTCCGGTAGCGACATCGTTCTTGACGATTGCAATCTTCTTATTCGCTTTCAGTTCGATTCTTGGAAACTATTATTACGGAGAGACGAACATTCAGTTCATCTCAGATAAAAAAATCTACGTCACGCTCTATCGCATCGGTGTCGTCGGAATGGTCTTGTTTGGTGCGGTCCGTTCTGCAGGTCTCGTCTGGTCGATTGCGGACGTGTTCATGGGTCTCATGGCACTCGTGAACTTGTATGCGATCTTCCGCTTGGCGAAGGTGGCTCGCGCCGTTCTCGATGACTACTTGTTACAACGTCGAGCAGGAGAAGACCCGGTCTTCTATGTCGACTCGGTTGAGAACCTTCCTGGCCGTGAATATATCGAAGCTTGGGAGAGCGAACCAGAAGAACAACAAACAGGAACTAATCGTTTTTGATGTAGGAAACCGTCTACGAATTTATGTAGGCGGTTTTTTTACATATACAAGACGGGTAATGTCATAAAAAGGGGGCGTTCATGTATGGAGACGACGCATTATGTACGTGTTTCCCCAGAAGTATGGGTATCGTTCAATCAAGAACCGGAGATGATTTTAGACTGGTTGATTCATATGCATGAGCAATATCGAGACCGGGACGACACGCTGACGCTCCCGAATATCGAATCGTTTCAACGCGTGCTCAGTCAAATCGAAGTGTATATCGATGGGGCGGACACATACAATATGGAAATGGCACTCGTTGGCGAGGAGCTGATTGTGAATGAAGCGCAGGCGGTCGTTGTCGGTATACTGACTCCTCAATTGCTTCACATCGTCAAAGACACGTTGCATGCGTTCGGACGAGATGACGTGAAAGACATGGCGCTCGTGGCAAAAGATGAGTTCGAGACGATTTGGGAAGACTGGACCCGGTTGCAACAGTTTTGTGAGACGGCCGTGTCCCGAGAAGAGCTTGTCTTAATTTATTATGAGTAAGGATGGACCTGATGTGATACCATGTAAAAAAATGGTATAAAGGGGATTCGCTCATGGACGTGTTTGGCACACTCATCTGGATCGGCATTCTGATTAACCCGTTTCTTGCGTATCAAACGGGAGTCAAGTCGCTTTATCGCATCACGCTCATCTCATTCACTGTATTCTTGGTGACATGGGGGTACGCTGTGACGGGCGGGGTGGTGCCTGTCCTATTTGACACGGCTTGGAACGTTCTACTCGCCGCTTATATTGGTCTATTGGTGTTGAATAGTTATCTCGTCAGCAAACGGTTTGTTCCGAAGATGACATGGATTCGTTTTGGTGTGATCGCACTGATTGGATTTGGTGTCAGTCAAGCGTGGTTGGGAATGAGTACAGGGGAGTGGACGCGATCATTCTTCATGGACGGGGATTTCTGGATGATGAGTGTCATCGTATCGCTCCTGATCCTGCTTCTCGTCACGATGAAGACGTTAGACCGTCGAATAGAAGCATGAAAAAATCCCGAAACGAGCCATCTCGTTTCGGGATTTTAATTATTTCAAAGCTGTCTCAAGTGCCTTGACGTTTTCACGCATCAAGTCGAAATAGCTCTTGTCCATCTGTTCTTTTGTGACCGATTCTAAGTTATAAATGGTTACGCTCTCTGCGCCAATCTCTTCTTTTACCACCTCAGCCACTTTCGGTGTGACCGTGTTTTCGAAGGCGATGTAGTTCAAATCATGAAGGCGAGCCTCTTCGATGATTCGTTTAAGAGCTTGTTGTGACGGCTCTTCAGACGGTGTGAGTCCAGCGATTGGTAATTGTTCGAAACCATAGCGTTCAGCTAAATAGCCATAAGCGGCATGTGTTACAAGAAGTTCTGATTTCGTCCCGTTTTCGACCGCTGCTGCCAATTCACCATCTAGGGCGTCCGCTTCTTCTTTGAATGCACTTAAGCGATCCGTAAACTCGTCTTTATAGTCCGGGGCCTCTTCACTGAAAGCTGCTTCAACGGCTTCCGCCATTGTAACGGCGTTCATTGGGTCGAGCCAAACGTGAGGGTCGTATTGTCCGTGGTCGTGATGGGCATGCTCGTCTTCCGAGTGTCCATCTTCTTCATGTGCATGCTCATCCTCAGTGTGTCCATCTTCTTCATGTGCATGCTCATCCTCAGTGTGACCATCTTCTTCATGAACATGAACGGTATCAGTTGCATCGAGCAACGCCACGTTCTCCGCTGTTTTAACGAAAGTGACGTTCTGTCCATCTAAACTCTTCTCCATTGATTCGACATAAGGCTCTAAATCGTGACCAATCGTCAAAAAGAGATCGGCTTCAGCAATTTGAGTCATCTGCTTAGAAGTGGGTTCAAATGTGTGCGGGTCTGCTCCGGGTGGGATGACCATTTCGACGTTGACTTGATCTCCGCCAATTTCTTCAGCTATTGACTTTAAAGCGAAGGTCGAGGCATACACCGTCAATTTGTCGCCCGTTGATTCCGTTGTGTTATCTCCTTCGGTATTACCGCAAGCTCCAAGTAGAAGTGTCCCGGCCGCGACGGCACCTAGCCATGTCTTTTTCATCTTTCATCGTCCACCTTTCAAAAATTATCTGAATATTAAATCGTAACAATTACGTTTTATGACTGCGATTAATATTATAGTGTGCCTTTCGAAGCACGTCAAGTCCGACTTCTGATGGATAGATTTTTGAAAAAAACGGGAATATGATTAAAAAAAGGGACGAGGAGTGGATTGTATGAGAAAGGAGACTGCCTGGTTTGTAGGTGGTGCGGCGATTGCTGCCGCGACTGCAGCCGGGGCTAGCGTGTGGAGTCAGTATGGGTCACTTGTCAGATGGCAAGAACCCGAATTGCCGATTCGACCGACAACACGCCGGCGTCACACGTACACGTATAAAATTGTCAACGATCGTCCGCTCCAATTTGATTTATATCTCCCTCCAGGTGAAGGTCCATTCCCGGTAGCGGTCTATGCACACGGGGGAGCATTTGTCAGAGGGGACCGGAGCATGGTGACGTTGTTTCATCCGTTACTCGATCACTTTTTAGGGAAAGGAATCGCTGTCGTCAGTATCGATTATCGCTTATTTGAAGATGGGGTGTATTTCCCTGATAATATCTCCGATGCTTCAGATGCACTTTGCTATTTGAAGAAACATGAATCGTTGTTGATGCTTGATACACAGCAATTACTCGTGTGGGGCGATTCTGCGGGAGCGGCTTTGTTGCTCGCGACAGCACTCGATCGTCACAAACAATTTGTAGGTGAACTCGGGGATGACCTCCCAGAAATCAAAGGGGTTATCGCCTTGTATCCACCAACAAACTTTTTATTATTCAAGTTCATTCAGACGTGGTTGGCTCATTTGAAATTCTATGAAGGAAGCCGTGAGGAGTGGCGTGAACTGATGGTGAAATGTTCACCCGTTTCCCATTTATACGCTGATGCACCGCCAATCTTATTGTTACATGGGAAGAAAGATCCGATTGTGCCATTTGGCCAGGCGCTTCACTTCGTCGAACATGCGAGTGATGTCGGTGCGAACGTCCAACTCATTTCATTTCCTAATGGAACGCACTCACTTGCAAGTTTCCTGCAATCGGACAATCCAATCAACGAAAAGCAACTTATGGCACGCATCAACCGTTTTATTGATGAATGCATGGTATGACGTTGCGATTTTTAGGGAAGATGGTACGATGAGTGATGATTGAAAGTATAAGGAGTGGAAGTAGTGACAGAGTTATGTTTAGTCAGGCACGGTCAGACCGATTGGAATCGTTTAGAAATTATTCAAGGGCGCGAAGATAATCCTTTGAATGCACTCGGACGTCAACAGGCCGAAGAGAGTGCAGCTTTTTTAAGTCAAGAACAGTGGGACATCATCGTCTCTAGTCCCTTATCGCGTGCGGTTCATACGGCAGAAGCGATTGCGACGTCATGTGGTATCGAGCATGGGGCGATTCGTTTAGATGAACGGTTTATTGAACGTGAATTTGGAGCGGCATCGGGACAGCCGGTAAAAGGTATTTATGAGGCTGTTCAAGCCGATGATCAGGAGCGCCTTCCTGGCCTCGAGTCGGAAGGTGAGATGCGCGCCCGTGTTTTAGAAGGAATGAAGCATTTGGTCGACACACATCCAGGCAAGCGCATCATTGTCGTCTGCCATTCACATGCAATCAAAGCAGCGCTTTCAGCGATTGATGACACATACACGTTCCGTCATGCGATGCGGAACGCCTGCTCGAACTATATCATCCATCAACATGGTCAGTTTGAGGTGAAGGCAGTCAATGTAGCTGACCATATCACCGATCCGGCCATTATGAAATGAGGAGAATGTCATGACGACCTTATTATGGGTATTTATTATCGCATCATTTGTAGTCGCTTTTGCCGGACTCATTTACCCGGTCATTCCGAGTGTCCTATTCTTGTTTATCGGTTACATGATTTATGGGTTTGGTTTCTCATTTGAGCCGCTGACTTGGACGTTCTGGGTATGGCAATCCGTCTTCCTCGTCTTTTTGTTTGGGGTTGACTATGTCGTTACCCGGGCAACAGTGGACAAACGAGGTGGCTCGGAACGAGCGAAATGGGGCGCGACGATCGGCTTGATTGCCGGACCTTTCATATTCCCGCTCGTCGGAGTCCTTATTTTCCCGTTCATCTTCGCATTTTTGGCAGAATTGACGCTCGGGAAGACGACACGCGAGGCATGGAGTATCGGCGTCGGGACGGTTCTCGCCTTTCTCGGCAGCACGTTGTTAAAAGTGATCGGAATGACGATGATGGTCATCTTGTTCTTTATCTATGTGTGAGACGGAAGTTATTTCTCCGTCTTTTTTTGTTTGAAGGGTCCAAGGTTGTGGGGAAATAAAAATAAGGTCATTCGATTATTCGAATGACCCAGTTTTGACTAATTGATTAAAGGCGAAACGGCTGAACGTTTGCTGCAGCTCGACTTTCTTCTCGAAGAAAGCTGGTTTCAAATTCGATGTGGCAACCCCATCTTGAATCAAGGAATCAAGCACTTGTTTCGTAGCATCCTGTTTCGGGATTAACATAAGTCCCTCGGCGACGAACGTATGATGATCGTTCAAAGCGCGTTCGCTCGTGAACGTCAAGGCGAGCGCAGCCGGGGCATTCGTCCGGGACGTGATGATTGCCTCGGCGAGGATAAGAATTCGTTTGTTTAAGTAGTGATGGAGCGTGACCGCGGACTCGGTCGGTACGAGCATCTCGAGTAGCCACTCAGAGTCGTGTTCTTTGGAGATGATCAATCCGTCGAGCAAATCGATTGGTAAGTTCAGTTCATTGCCGTATTCGTCTTGAACGAGACGGACTTGGACGAGGCGAAACGTTTTCATAGGATCGTTCCTTTCCGCGTTTTCTTTAGACCATCTTAACATAGTATGATGAATAGAATATGTTAAGATAACGGGGAAGAAACAGAAAAATAGAGAGTGAGGGAGGCATCAAGATGAGTTGGGTTGTTGGCGTAATCGGTTATGTGACGATTCTGGCGATTGTCTACTATGGTGTCCTTTTCTTCAAAGTGAAAGGGGAGCGGAGTCGGGCCGGCTATCGAATCTTTCTTTTGCTTGCCGGACTGTTTTTAGTCAGTGGGAGTGATTATATCATTGCACTGTTCCAAGGGGACACCGAAGCTACGTTTTGGCAACGGACTGTCTATTTTGTCTTGATATTGCTCTCTTTGTCGATGGCGCTTTACTTTCGGAGAAAAGAAGATCAAAGCCAAGCGGGTGAGATGACGATGGTATAAAAAAGGTTGTGGGAAATGCACCCACAACCTTTTTTTATTTTGGAACTCGCGTTTTGCGAATCATATCAAGTTTTAGATCCCAAAGTGGTTTACTGAACGTCACCGAGTAAACTTCCGGCAGGCGAAGGCGTTTATACTCTTCCCAAAGACCGTTCATCTGCTCATGGTGGTAAGTACGAATCTCGGTCGTGCTCGGTAGGTCATATACTCGTTTCCCATCGAGGAAAACTGGCTGCAACAAGCGTTTGACGTTGAAGTTACGTGTCTTGATTTTAAAGGCTGGGTCACGGACATCGATTAAGTCGATTTCTGTGTATGAATCAACCGGTTCGTCAGAAAGGGCGATGTAATCGCCTTTGAACATTTTCGTTTCCTTGTCGATGATCCGGTACAATTCTTTTTTATGAGGCGTCGTCGTCTTCACTTTGGAAGAAGATACTTTGATGACCGGTTTCAACTCTCCGGTCTCATCTTCTCGTGCGACGAGTTTATATACCATACCAAGTGCCGGCTGTTCATAAGCTGTGATCCCACGCGTCCCAACGAGGAACGTATCGGCTTCGGCGCCCTGCATTCGTAAGTCTTGGATGACGTACTCATCTAAATCACCAGAGACGACGATTTTAACATAGTCGAGACCGGCTTCATTCAATGCTTTCCGGGCACGTTTCGACAGATAGGCGAGGTCTCCGGAGTCGAGTCGTACAGACTTGAGGCGGTGTCCGTTTGCCTCAAGTTCTTTCGCGACCGTGATTGCGTTCGGAAGACCGGATTTAAGAGTATCGTATGTGTCGATGAGAAGGCTCGTGTTGTCTGGGTACATCTCAGCGAATGAACGGAATGCGCTCAATTCATCATCATGGAACTGAATGTCCGCATGTTCCATCGTCCCTCCTGTCGGTACATCGAAATCACGTCCGGCAGAGACGAGGCTTGTCACATCGAAACCTGCGATGTAAGCGGCACGTGTGCCGTAATAGGCGGCATCGACCCCTTGCGCGCGACGTGCGCCGCCTTCAAGGAGTGTTTCATTCGGTGCAGCTTGGCGAATCCGTGCATATTTCGTAGCGATAAGTGATTCATGGTTGGCGATATTGAGGAGTGCCGTCTGGAACAACTTTGCCTCAAAGATGGTCGACTCAATCCGGACGACTTGTTCGTGGGGGAAGATGATTTCTCCTTCGCGGACACTATATAGTGAACCAGTGAACTTGAAATTTCGTAACACATCCTCAAACTCGTCTTCAAATCCAAGTTGTTTTTTCAAGTAGGCGATATCTTCTTCGGTAAACGATACGTTCTCTAAATAATGGACGATGTTCTCGAGTCCAGCAAAAACAACATATCCTCCACTAAATGGATTCGAGCGATAGTAAAGGTCGAAAACGACTTTTTCGTTATGACGACCTTGCTTCCAGTAGATATACATCCAACGTGGAAGGTAAAGGTCCGTATGAAGTGCTAAATTGCGATGTAACATATATTTTCCTTTCTGTTTTACGTCACTTTCCGACGACGGTCGCACCGAGTGTCGTGACGAAATGTTCGAGCGCCCATTCGTGACCGACCGGATTAAAACTTTGGACGGCATCGGCGTGGACGACGATTTGATAACCAAGATTGTAGGCATCTACGGCTGTGTGGAGCACGCAGATGTCCGTACAGACACCGACAAGATGAACTTCTGTGATGCCGCGTTCCCGAAGACGCAAGTCAAGGTCCGTTCCAGCAAACGCGCTATACCGTGTCTTATCAATCCAGTGGTCTGCCGTTTTGGATGCTTCTTTCACAGCTCCGTACAATTCACGACCTTCTGTCCCACGGATATTGTGAGGTGGGAACAACGTCGTTTCCGGATGGAACGTGTCGCCTGCATCATGGACATCGTTTGCGATGACGACATAATCCTCTGTCGAGAACGTTTCAATCAACGTGACAATCCGTTCTTCAATCTCTTGCCCAGGTTTCCCGCAAGTCAAACGACCACTGTCTGCGATAAAATCAAATGTATAATCAATAACAATCAATGCGCGCATAGAAGATGCTCCTCTCATAATCAAAATGATGGCTATCCATCTCATTCTAAATCATTATACATCATGCGCGGAAGATTATTTTTCTTCGGTTTGGGTAGAATAAGACAAGTAGACCGTATAGGGAAAGGGGATTGTGACGATGGTATTATCACAAAGTGAATTGACAGACGAACTGTCACGCTTAAGCGGTTGGCAAGAAGTGAATGGGGAGATTCAAAAGACTTACCGCCTTGAAACGTTCCCGGAAGCCATCCAATTCGTACATCTAGTAGCGGATTTGGCTGAGTCACTCGATCATCACCCAAACATCTTAATCGAGTATCGGGATGTAACTTTGACCGTATCGACTCATGACGAAGGTGGTATCACGGAGAAAGACATTACACTCGCGAAAGGGTGTGAAGGACTTGTCTAAACTTTATATGACGTTCGCGTCAGGTAGCGTGGCGGAGCGCCTTCGGAAAGAACCGGGTGTCATCGCGGCGAATGGACATGAGACGATTTTACTCGCGGAGGGGGACAAATCCCCGTTCAAAAGTGGCAAAGTGTTTGAAATTGAAGAGGCATCAGGGGAATTCGTGAAAAAAGGAAACATCTTGTATGCGAACATCCCGGCAGATGAGAATGCCCGTTCTCTGTTATTTCATCAACTATTGACTGAAAAGGCGCCCCTCGGTGTCGGGCATGAAGGTTTTTCGGCTTACCGTCTCGGGGTCGACCCGGACGACCACCATGCTGTCGTCTTCATTCAGTTCACGTCTGGTGGAAAACACTTCCGAGATACGGCGGATTACGCAGTCCTCGAAGACCGGTTGAAACGGGCCGTGGAACAACGTGGGTCAGGTCCTGTCATAAAACACTATGTCGTCACCGAGTCAGATAATCTATAATAAAAGATAACGTCATGTTAGGGGAGGATTTTTATGAACAAGAATTATTTCTGGTTGGGGATGGCTGCGGGTGCAGTAATCGGCGCAGCAGCATCACTTCTCCATAGCGAAACGCGCGATCAACAAGTAAGACAATTAAAAGGCATTAAGTCGAAGTTGAAGTCATCGAATACATCGACAGAAGCCCATGCAGTCGGTCTTCAAGCCTCATCGAAAGGGAACTTGAAAGATCGTGTCATGGAATGGAAATCGCTCTACGAAGAAAACCAAGATACGATTCAAAACCTTGTCGAAGACGTGAAGGATTTAGTCGACGTGCTTCAAGAGGCTCGTCATAAAAATCAAATTTAAGCAAACGGCCAAGCGATTTCGCTTGGCCGTTTTTTGTATCTTTGTCATAGGAATTGTGCCAATAATCCGAAGATGGCTAGTCCGATAATAATGTAGAAAAACCACTTTCCATCCCCAGAATGAATAACAGGGGGTGCGTACGAGCGTTGCTTATACTTTCCATAGCGAGCGGGCCGTGTATACGGAACGGCAAACCGTGAGAGTGGTAGGGCAAGTAAAAATCCTGAGAGGAAACCATACACATGCCCCCAAAGCGACACATTTGAACCGATTAATGTGAAGACAGCGCTGATAGCAACGAAGATATAAACCAAGCGGGCATCCTGGCTATACATCAACGTGCGACGGAAGCGGCCGATGAACACGTAAAATCCGAGAATGGCCAAGATTGCACCTGACGCACCAGCTTGTAGATAAAATAAATTGCTGACGGTGAAGTAGGTGAGCAAGTTGGCAAGAGCTCCGGCCAATACATAAAACAGGGCAAATTTCACATGACCGACCATTCTTTCCATCGCTGGCCCAAAGATGATCAGCGCGAACGAGTTGAACAATAAATGGCCGAGACTTAAATGAATAAAGTTGGCCGTGACCAAGCGGTACCATTGTCCGTCCGCGAGTGCCAAATGGAACGACCCACCCGTCGCCACGATTCGTAAACCAGGAGCGAAAGAATCGATGACAAACACAAGGAGTTGGATTACAATGAACAGCGTTACGAGTGGATATGCCCGTACAAACGTTTGTACATTTTCAGTACGACTAAACATAACATCACCTCTTTCCTCAATTGTATAAGGAAACGAGGAAAAAAGGAAAGGAGCGAGTGTCCTGTGATTGTAGGAATCGGAATCGATATCGTCGAGCTTGATCGGATGGCTCGCTCGATGAAACAACCGCGTTTTTTAAAGCGCCTGCTCACCGAAGCGGAATATGAGTTTATTCAACAGTACCCGCTACCGCGTCAAATCGAGTTTGTCTCAGGTCGTTTCGCCGCAAAAGAGGCTTATGCCAAGGCGGTTGGCACCGGCATTGCACACGGTTTATCGTGGCGTCATATTGAAATTTTACCAGATGAGACAGGACGGCCTGTCATGACCGCACCGTTTTCAGGTCGGATTCATGTCAGCATCAGTCATAGTCAAGCGTATGCGGTCGCGCAAGTCATCTTAGAAGAGGAGGGGCAACATGTTTCGTCCTAGTCGAATCGAGATTGATCGGGCGGCCATCGCCCATAATATAAAAGAATTATCAACACGTATCCCACAAGACATCATGGCGGTTGTCAAAGCGAACGCCTACGGTCACGGGGCGGTTGAAGTAGCGGAGATTGCACTTGAGAATGGGGCAACGATGCTTGGGGTCGCTTTACTTGAGGAAGCGATTGAGCTTCGCGATGCTGGAATCACGGCACCCATTCTCGTTATGGAGGCGCAATTCCCTGAATATGCCGGAGCTGCGGCAGAACGGGGCATCACGTTGTCCGTCTTTTCAGCCGAATGGTTAAAAGAGGCAACTCCTTATATAGAAGAAAAGCCCTTGAAGGTTCACATCAAAGTCGATACAGGGATGGGACGTCTCGGTCTGCGTACCCGTGAACAGTTGGATGCCTTACTAGAAGAAGCGACTGACTCGATTAGGGTGGAAGGGATTTACACCCATTTCGCGACAGCTGATGAACTAGATAGCGACTTGTACTATACGCAACAAGAGCGATTCGAACGGTTGATGATGGGCCTGCACGAGCGATTCCGTTATATTCATACGTCTAACTCAGCCGGAGCCATCCGGATGGCGGGACAAGACGTTCCTTATAATCTAGTTCGTGTCGGCATCGCACTCTACGGGCTATATCCATCAAACGAGATGGAGACATTCTATGCGTTCCTTCGCCCAGCTTTCACTTTGAAAAGTCAGCTCATGCAGGTGAAACAACTTGAGGCAGGTCAAACAATCAGTTACGGCGCGACCTATACGACGTCGGCCGATGAATGGATCGGTACGGTCCCGGTCGGTTATGCGGACGGTTGGTTACGGAAGGCGAGCGGATTTGAGGTCGAGGTGGATGGCGTTCGTTGTCCAATCGTAGGGCGCGTCTGCATGGACCGTTTCATGATTCGTCTCCCAAAAGAGTTCCCAGTCGGTACGGATGTGACACTCATCGGTGGAAATGTCGCCATTGATGAACTCGCGTCATATCTAGAAACCATCAACTATGAGATTGTCTGTCAATTTACGAGCCGATTGCCGCGTCGCTATGTGTGAATCAAAAATCGTGTGAAATTATCTGAATTCTTTCTCGAATTCTCTATATTTTCCCATTCCTGCGTGTTATATTGATAAAGAACGCGGGAGATTTTCCGCCAGTCCATGAAACGATTCTGGAGGTGTAAGATGTTGAAGCAGCGAACTGCGGGTGCGCTAGCATCCGTCCCAGATCGGTTCTCGCAACAAGGGGGTCCGATTTCGATGAAAGACCGTGAAACACTGTCCTTGAACGATGTAGTGACATACTTGTCTAAAGAAATTGCTGATCGACAACAAACACTGCGTGAAGAATTGGCGAAAGGCTATCAAGAGATGGCCGCGTTTAACTTGAATATGGCAGAAGAGATGCTAACGATTGAAGCCGAAGCCGAACATGCTCTCTTACGTCAAGTAAGTGGGGTGTGAGCAGAGTGATCGTAAAGCGTGGTGACGTATTTTATGCGAATCTGTCGCCCGTAGTCGGCTCAGAGCAAGGTGGCGTTCGACCCGTTCTCATCGTACAGAACGACATCGGCAATCGCTTTAGCCCGACCGTCATTGTCGCTGCGATTACAGCTCAGATTCAAAAAGCAAAACTGCCGACTCATGTGGAAGTATATCAAGAGAAGCACGGACTCGAACGAGACTCTGTGATTTTACTTGAACAGATTCGAACGATTGATAAGCGTCGTCTGACGGATAAAGTCACTCATCTCGATGATGAGACGATGCATAAAGTTGACCGAGCGCTAGAGATTAGTATGGGATTGATCCCGCTCTAGCCTTACATAGATCAAGACTGGTACATAGGTATCGGTCTTTTTTTAAAATATTTTTTAAGAAAATGGTTTAAAATTTTGTCAGAGGGGAATTAAAATTAATCGTACTCAATTTATCTGTACGGACATTTAGGAGGGAATAGACAATGGATTTAGCGATTCGCGAGCAAGTCATTGGAGAACAATTACACCTTTACGTATCCGGGGAAGTGGATACATATACTGCACCAAAATTGAAAGAAGTATTGCATCCGGCCATCAGTGAACAAGATGTGGTCGTTCATTTAGACGAAGTGGAGTATATGGACTCGACAGGTCTTGGTGTATTCGTTGGGGCATTGAAGATTGCCACGCGTAACGAAAAAGAGTTGTCACTTGTCGGGGTCACGGATCGAGTCAATCGTCTATTCGAATTGACGGGTCTTCACAAACTTCTTTCTATTAATTCGAATGTAAGAGGTGGCACGCAATGAACAATGTTGAACAGACGGTCATGACGTTCCCGGCCAAACCAGAATATGTCGGTGTGGTTCGATTAGTCGTTTCAGGAATCGCTAACCGTATGGGATATACGTACGACGAGATCGAGGATATTAAAATCGCGGTCTCGGAAGCATGTGGCAATGCCGTGCAACATGCTTATGAAGAACAT
Organism: Exiguobacterium marinum DSM 16307; assembly: GCF_000620845.1. Lineage (GTDB taxonomy): Bacteria > Bacillota > Bacilli > Exiguobacteriales > Exiguobacteriaceae > Exiguobacterium > Exiguobacterium marinum. The sequence goes on along the minus strand of NZ_KK211189.1, from coordinate 136,156 downwards.
CAGGATGGAGAAGTCAAACTCTCGTGTGGCGTGTATGCAGATCGTCTTGAAATCACGATTGAAGATTCAGGCAAGACGTTCGCGGATGATGTGAAGCGTCAAGCGACTCCGGTCGAAGAGACGACGGAAATTGAATCGCTCCGCGAGGGAGGACTTGGTCTCTTCCTTATCGAAGCGTTAATGGATGATGTCTCGATCAATAAAGACAACGGTGTCAAAGTGACGATGACAAAACTCCTTAACAGGGACGAGGTGGATCAGAGTGCCAGCAAAATCTCAACAACGCCATCACAGTGATGATGAGGTACTAGAGTGGATTGAACGCTACCAACAAGATGACCAAAACGAAGAAGTGCAAATGCTACTCATCAATCGCTATTCAGACCTCGTCGAAGCGCTCGCTCGCAAATTCTCGCGAGGACGGGCGATTCACGACGATCTCGTACAGGTTGGGATGATTGGATTACTAGCGGCACTTCGTCGATTTGACCCAGAATTTGGTCGTAGCTTCGAATCGTTTGCCGTCCCAACCATCATCGGAGAAATCAAACGATTTATTCGCGATAAGACGTGGAGTGTCCACGTGCCTCGTCGAATCAAAGAGCTCGGCCCGAAGATTAAGAAGACAGTCGAAGAATTGACGACCGAATTACAACGTTCGCCAAGAATCGATGAGATAGCCGATCATCTCGGTGTATCGGATGAAGAAATTCTTGAGACGCTCGAGATGGGCAAGAGCTATCAGGCTTTGTCAGTCGATAGTTCGATTGAAGCGGATAACGAAGGCAGTACGGTCACACTACTCGATTTAGTCGGTAGCCAAGAACGTGGGTATGAATCAGTCGATCAACGTCTCATTTTAGAAAAAGCGTTCAACGTCTTAAATGAGCGGGAACGTGCTATCTTAGAATGTGCCTACTATAAGAACATGAGCCAAAAAGAGACTGGAGAACTTCTCGGCATCTCGCAGATGCACGTCTCCCGTTTGCAGCGGCGAGCACTCGAAAAGCTACGTGAAGCCATCAAAGTCCCACTCAATGAAGTATTCTCAAGCGATGACTAATCGAGTCGTCGCTTTTTTGTTTGAATGTTTGCTACACTTTGGAAGAGATCAAAAAAGGAAGTGATTCAAGTGATTGCGAAAGTGGCTAAAGCGTTAAACTTGAAAGGGAACCAAGTTGAGACGGTACAACAGCTCGCGTCTGAAGGGGCGACCATTCCGTTCATGGCCCGTTACCGGAAAGAAATGACGGGAAATCTGGATGAAGTCGAAATCAAAGGGATTTTAGACGCCCTTCAATATGAAGAGAGTCTACAAAAACGTAAAGCGGATGTCCTTGCCAAATTAGAAGAGTTGGAAAAGAACACGCCTGAATTAACGAAAGCATTAGAGGTGGCGACGACACTTCAACAAGTTGAAGACATCTACTTACCGTATCGTCCGAAACGACGCACGAAAGCGGAACAAGGTCGCGAGAAAGGGTTGCAACCACTCGCAGACTGGTTCCGTGACAAGTCACTTTATTCATCAGAGGCGTTAAAAGAACGCGCTCAAGACGTCGAAGTAGAAGAAGCGTTGCCACTCGTTCGTGCCATCATCGGGGAGGAATGGGGCGAGGAAGCGAAACTGAGACAGATGCTCCGTGACCGCGTACGCAAAGAAGGGCTCTTGCGCTCGAAGAAGAAAAAACAAGCGGAGGACGAGAAAGAGATTTTTGCACAGTACTATGAATATGAAGAAAAAATCGCTGGCATCGTCCCACACCGTGTACTCGCCTTGAACCGTGGAGAACGTACCGACGTTCTTCAAGTAAAAGTGATATTTGACGAGACGCGCTTCATGGATCAGACCCTCCGTACATATGAACGACTGCCGAAAGAGAAGCGTGAAATTGTCGAAGCGGCTGTGATAGAGGCTTATAAAAAATCTGTCTTCCCGGCAATTGAACGGGAGATTCGTGGTGAGTTGACAGAGAAGGCAGAAGAACAAGCAATCGATGTCTTCTCGAAAAACTTAAAGCAGCTCTATATGCAGCCACCTCTTCGCGAAGTAGTCGTCTTAGGGATTGATCCGGCATATCGGACGGGTTGTAAGTGGGCAGTCGTTAACGAAATCGGAAAAGTCGAAGAAGTCGGTGTCTTTTATCCGACGGCACCGAAACATGATATCGCTGGAGCCGAGAGAGTGTTGACGAGACTCGCGAAGGAATATCCGATTTCGGTCATCGTCGTCGGGAATGGGACTGCGTCACGCGAGACAGAACAATTCGTCGCCGACTGGTTGAAGAAAGCAGAGCGTGACATCGCTTATGCGATTGTGAACGAAGCAGGGGCGAGTGTGTATTCGGCATCGGAAGTCGCACGAAGCGAATTTCCGGACTTAAAAGTCGAGGAACGGTCAGCCGTCTCGATCGCACGCCGAATCCAGGATGCGATGGCGGAACTTGTCAAAGTCGACCCGCAATCAGTCGGTGTCGGACAATATCAGCATGACGTGAGCCAGAATAAACTGAAGGCATCCTTAGAATTTGTCGTCGAAAGCGTGGTCAACATGGTCGGAATTGACGTCAACCGTGCCTCCGAGTCTTTATTGACATACGTATCGGGACTTAACAAGACGACAGCAAAAAATATTGTGTCATACCGTGAAGAGAATGGACGCTTTGAAACGAGAAAGGATATTAAGAAGGTGCCACGTCTCGGAGCAAAGGCGTTCGAACAAGCGGCTGGGTTCTTGCGAATCATGAACGGGAAGGATGTTCTTGACCAAACTGAGATTCATCCGGAAAGTTACCCGCTCGCGTTATCGATTCTAAAAGAAATCGGCTCCTCTAAATCAGAGGTTGGAACAGCCGAGCTTCGAGAACGTCTACAGCAAGTCGACGCACGTGCATTGAGTGAACGATTAGATGCGGGTCTCCCGACAGTAGAGGACATTTTAAAATCATTAGCCAAACCGGGTCGTGACCCGCGTGAAGATATTCAAAAGCCGTTACTACGAACAGATGTTATGAGCCTTGAAGATCTTAAAGTAGGGATGGAATTCCAAGGAACTGTCCGAAACGTCATTGATTTCGGTGCATTTGTCGATATCGGCGTGAAGCAGGATGGACTAGTCCACATTTCGAAATTGTCGAATCGTTACGTGAAGCATCCGCTTGATGTCGTTTCGGTCGGTGACATCGTAACTGTATGGATTGAACAAGTCGATGTGAATCGTGGACGAATTAGTTTGACGATGCTTACGCCGAACAGTTAATAAGAAGAAACTCGGAGCAGGTAAAATGTTTTTCATTTTGCCTGCTTTTTTTTTCAGAAAAAGTGTTGACGGTCTTTTTATGCCGTGATATCTTATAGAAGTCGCCGAGAGACGACATGCGAAATAAACGTTTTTCTAAGAAAATGATTGACAGGTTTCTGGTTTGCGGTTACAATATAAATCGTTACTTCGATAAGTTCAAGCAACGTTCCGCAATAGCTCAGTGGTAGAGCAACCGGCTGTTAACCGGTAGGTCGTAGGTTCAAATCCTACTTGCGGAGCCATTTTATTTTGGAGACGTACCCAAGAGGCTATAAGGGGCTCCCCTGCTAAGGGAGTAGGCTGGGAAACCGGTGCGAGGGTTCGAATCCCTCCGTCTCCGCCACTTAAAATTACT